>NZ_JBHUIW010000019.1:0-126906 GCF_042682915.1 Rhodoplanes azumiensis
CGCCACCAACCGAGGCTCGCCGCATAAAGCACAATCCGTGCCGGACAGCCGTGGGCGCGTCCCGGCCATCCACGCCTGTGCCCGTCGCAGAGACTTGGATGCCCGCGACGAGCGCGGGCATGACGGCTCTGTGCGACGCGCTCCGTGGTCCGGTCTGCGGCGGCACGATCAGGATACGATAGGGTGCCGGCCGGTTGGTGTCGCCGAGGAAGGTCCGCGTCACGGCGAGGTCGACGGTGCGAGCCTCGGGCTCGCTGCGGGCGCGGGCCATCAGCTCGGGCAGGCAGGAGCGGTCGTCGGTGCGGCAGACCGCGACATAGCCGTCGCGCAGCAGCCGGTCGGGGGTGATCCACGGGGTCGGCTTCAGCGTGAAGCCCGGCACCGAATCGGGATGATCCGGGTGATAGAACGCGATCGCGGCGCCGAGATCGGCGTCGCCCATCACGATCGGCAGCCGCGTTCCGGTGGCGGCCGTCCATTCGCGGCCGACCACCTCGGCGAGCGGGGCGTAATAGGCGCGGCCTTCCTTGTTGCCCTCCCAGTGGCGCAGCACCGCGAGCCCCGGCGCGACGGCGAGAACCCCCAGCGTCACGACCGCGACGCCGCCCGCCACGGTCGCCGCGGCGGCCCGCGAGACGATCACGTCGCGCGGCGCGAGCAGCACGACGGGCAGCAGGAACCACGCTTGCATGGTCCACAGCGAGGTCAGCTCGACGCCGACGAAGGGCGCGGTCACGGCGGGGATCAGGAGCGGCAGGGCGAGCAGATGCACCAGCATCCGCCGGCCGGGATCCGCCGGCCACAGCGTCTCGGCGATCACGGCGCGGCTCGGTCGCACGATCAGCACCCACACGACGATCGGCAGCGCCACATAGGCGAGCGACCCGATCAGATACAGAAGTGCCTTCCAGAGAATCGCGCCGAGAGTCGCGCCGCCGTGCACGGCATAGGCGTAGCCGAACGGCTGGAAGCCGGTCGTGACGAGCCACGCGAGATGCGGAGCCAGCACGGCGAAGCCGGCCAGCATCGACACCCAGGGCGACGGCGATTTCAGATACGTCCAGCGCGCCGGGTGCAGGAGTGCGGCGAGCGGCAGGCTCACGACCAGGTAGATCGAGTAGTACTTGCCGAGCATCGCCAGCGCACAGGCCGCACCGGCTGCGGCCGACCACGCGAGCGTGCGCGTCTCGAAGGCGCGCAGGAAGCACCAGACGGCGAGCGGCCAGGCGAGCAGCAGTGTCTGGTTGGAGGCGAAGCGCTGGCCGTGAAACTGATAGAACGGGGTCAGCAGCAGGAGAAGCAGCACCAGCACGCGCTTGTCGCCGGCGATCCGGCGCGCCGCGATGCGGTCGACCACCAGGAGGGCGAGCGCCGCGTTCACCATCGCCAGCAGGTGGAACGCCCAGTCGGCGACCGGGAACACCGTGAACCACGCCGCCACCATCAGGGCGCCGAGCGGCGGATGCTTGTAGTAGCCGGGGCTCGGATGCCGGCTCCAGGCATAGACCTCGACGAGATCCGGATGCAGGTCGAGCGAAGCGTAGGAGATCACCTGGAAGGAGGTCCAGGCGGCGACGAACAAGGCGAGCAGCACCGCTGTGGCGACGCCGCTGTCGGCGGTGTCGAGCCAGGCGCCGATCACCCGGCGCGGCAGCGACGGGCGGGCGGCACCCGTCGGCGTGTCGCCCTTGGTCGCATCGCCCTTGGTCGCGTCGCGCGTGATCGCGTCGCCGGGGATCGGATCGCTCGTGATCGGATCGCTTGTGGTCGTGTCGCTCGTGGTCGTGTCGGTCGAGGAGGTCATGAACGGCCGGGGTCCGGCGCGGCGCAGTCGCCGGCTGGCGCGCGTCGGCCGGAGCGTGTCTGGCCACAGACGGACCGAAAGATCAAGCCGGCGGGTGGCGGCCGCAGGGCACCCTGACGCGCCGACTCAGGCCGCGTGCTCGCCGCGGCGCCGCGCGGCCGGCGGGTGAGCCTGCGCCGCCGACACGGTCTCGGCGGGGTGCTTCGCCTCGGCGATGTGCCGTGCCTCGGCGGCCGCCTGGGTCTCGGTCGCCCAAAGCTTGACCAGGGCGCCGGCCTTGCCGTGCACCGGGTCGCTCGTCGGCAGCGGCACCTTGGGGATGGCGGCCGTCGCCTTGGTGTGCTCGGCCTTGCTGCCGCGGCAGAGATCGTAGGTGCCGGTGGGCGGATAGGCGCCGATCACCACGAGGTCGGCCGTGGCGCTGACGCGCTGGTGGCCGGTGCCGGCCGGCAGCACGACAACGTCGCCGACCTTGAGGTCGATCTCGGTGCCCTTGTCGCCGCCGAAGCGGACGCGGGCGCGACCCCGGGCGATCGCCATGACCTCGTGGGTGCGCGAATGGTAGTGCGTGTAGGGATAGATGCCGTTGCGCCAGACCCCGACCCAGCCGTGGCGCTGAAACGCCTTCTCGATCAGATCCTCGGGATGGGCCGACCCCTTGAGGTCGATCGCATCACGGAACACCACGAGCGACAGCACGGAGTTGTTCGGCACCACCCCGTCGTCGTCGAGCTTGAACGTCTCCGGTGGATGGCGGGGGCTCTTGGCGTGCATTCGTCCGTCCTGGTCCGTCCGTCCTGGTTGGGCCGTCTTGGCCATAACGCACCAGTGGCGTTTTCGGGCGCAGTCTGCTGATCCGGGCTTAAAGCGCGCTTAAGCCGGACGGTCCAATTCGCGTGCGTCGCGTGCGATCGCCGAGCGCCGGTCCCCAGGCGGCGCCGCGGCCACCGTCGGCGCCGGGGCGGGGCGTCAGTGTCCCGCGCTCGGCGAGCTGGCGAACCGCGGCGGTGCGTGGGAGGGGCGCGAGGTCGAGCTCGTTCTCGCTGCGCTCACGCGAGCGGCGCAGCTCCGGTGGCAGACGGTAGACCGGGATCTCGGGCTCGCCGGCCGCGGCGGCCGCGACATCGGCCTGCCATCGCCCCAGCACGGGCGGGTGCTCGCGGTCGAGCGGGTCGGTCTTCGGCAACGGCACGGCGCGGACGATGGTGCGGGCGGCGAGGCAGTCCATCATGTTGGGGCGCCACAGGTCGTACTGGCCGTTGGTCGGGTAGGCGCCGATCATCATCAGGTCGGACGATCCCATCACCCGCTGATGGGCCGTGCCGGCCGGCAGCACCAGCACGTCGCCGGCGACGAGGTCGACCTCGACGCCGGAGCGGCCGCCGAGCCGCACCCGGATCCGTCCGGCCGCGATCGCCATCGCCTCGTGCACGCCCGCGTGGTAGTGCGGGTACGGGTACATCTCGTTGCGCCAGAGACCGACCCAGCCGTTGCGCTCGAACGTCGCCATGATGCGGTCGGCGTGGTGGGCCGAGCCGGTCAGGTCGATGCCCTGGCGGACCACCATGCAGGACAGGACGGGGTTGTTCGGGACCAGCCCGTCGTCGCCGAACCGGAACGCCTCGGGGGCCGGGGCGGTTTTACGAACATTTTGATTTTTCTTGATCATTTTGCCCTCGCTGCAGTCACCGGCGGGGGCCGGCCTCGCGGAGGGGACGCTGACCGCCGCCGCTTTAAGCGCTGCTTAACCGGGCGGTTTCAATGCGGAAGCGTTTCGCATCTGCAAAACCGGGATGCGAATCGTCCGTCCTAGGCCCGGCATAGCCGGATTCGCGCAGGCGTCCGAAACGTCCGCGGCGCCCGCGCGGTAGGCCCGCGCGGGCCGTGGGCCAGCCGGAATGGCATCGGTCGTCGTCCGTCCGAAACCCGGGCTAGCTCGTCACGGCGAAATGATCTCCGATCATCATCCTTTGTGCAACTCATGCGCGTAGGGCGTGCGAGGCTTGCGTCGGCACTTTTCGGCAGATCTACGGAGAGCAGGATGACAGGCGAGCGGATGGCGGGGGCGACGCCGGAGCAGATCGTTCAGACCGCCGCCGCGCACTATCTCGCCGTCAGCCACGCACCTGGGTGCTGCATCGCCGTCTACGACCAGGAATCGTTCGGTGACGGCGGGCTGGTCTGTCCTCACGGGCTCGTCGGGGTGCCCGGCTCGGGCACGCCGGTCGTCGGGGTCACGGCCGATACGGTGTTCGAAATCGGATCGGTGACCAAGGTCTTCACCAGCACCCTGCTCGGAGTGGCGGTCCAGGCGGGCGGCGCTTGGCTGACCGACACCGTGCAGTCCTGGCTCGATCGGAACCGGAAAATCGTCTCGACCGATCTCGAAGGCATCACGCTCGGGCAGCTCGCGACCCATACGTCCGGCATGCCGGACCAGCCGAAGGGGCTGACCGATTACAGCAAGCCGCTGTTCGCCGACCTGCCGCCGACGCCCGACATCATCGCTTGGTGGAACAGCTACGACACGCCTCCACCGGGGTGCTGGCAGTATTCGAACATCGGCTTCGTGACGTTGGGCTTCGCGGTGACGCAGATGTTTCCGCTCCCGGGATGGCAATACGACTCCATTCTGTCCGCGCAGGTCACCGGTCCGCTCGGCATGGCTCGAACCGGGGCGGTCGTCGATCCGACCTGGCTCGCGGCCCGAGGGACCATCGGGCGCTGGCGCAGCGAGAGCGGCCGTTTCGTTTTTCAGGGCAACGTGCCGACGAACGACAGCGCGTTCGATCTCAAGAGCACCGGCAACGACATGCTCGCCTTTCTGAAGGCCCAGATCGCTCCGCCGGACGATCTTCTGGGGCGTGCGATCGCGCTCACGCAGCAGCGCCAAGGCACCTTTCCGGTTTGCGCGAGCGGTGCGGCCGTTCGGTCCGGCAGCGTGACGATGGGCCTCGGGTGGCAGATCACGACCGATACGAACGGCAATGCCGTCTACGCGAAGAACGGGGCGACGAGCCGGGGCGGGTTCGAAGCCGTCGTGATTTTCGTCCCGGCGCTACGGTGCGGCGTGGCGGTTCTGAGCAATCAGTATTTCGACGCGAACGCGCCGCACCCGGCCGGGATCGCGCCTGGCGCCACGGCGCTCCTGATCATCCAGAAGCTGCATCCGGGCTTCGCCTTGGCCGGGCCGCTGCCCGATCGGAACGCCTCCGATTGAGCACGACGCCCGCAGGGCGACCGGATCGGGTTTGCGGAGGTTCGTCCGATCATCCCCGCTTGCGGTCGCGCATCAGGCCGGCGAAGCGCTGGAACAGGTAGTGGCTGTCGCGTGGGCCGGGCGAGGCCTCGGGGTGGTACTGGACCGAGAACACCGGCCGGTCGGTCAGCGCGAGGCCGCAGTTCGAGCCGTCGAACAGCGAGACGTGGGTCTCCTTGACGTTCTTCGGCAGGCTGTCGCGGTCGACCGCGAAGCCGTGGTTCATCGAGGTGATCTCGACCTTGCCGGTGTCGAGATCCTTCACCGGGTGGTTCGCCCCGTGGTGGCCCTGGTGCATCTTCTGCGTGGTGCCGCCGAGCGCGATGCCGAGCATCTGGTGGCCGAGGCAGATGCCGAAGGTCGGCAGGCCGGACTCGACCACGGACTTGATCACCGGCACCGCATAGGCGCCGGTCGCCGCGGGGTCGCCCGGGCCGTTGGACAGGAACACGCCGTCCGGCTTCAGCGCCAGGATGTCCTCGGCCGTGGTCGTCGCCGGCACCACCGTCACCTTGGCACCGATGCCGGCGAGGAGGCGCAGGATGTTGCGCTTGATGCCGTAGTCGATGGCGACGACGTGCAGGTCGGGGTTCTCCATCCGGCCGTAGCCCTTGCCCCACACCCACTCGGTCTCGTCCCAGGTGAAGCGCTGGCCGGACGTCACCCGCGGCACCAGATCCATGCCGACGAGGCCGGGCCAGCCCGCGGCCTCGGCCTTCAGTGCGTCGAGGTCGAAGCAGCCGTCCGGCGCGTGGGCGATGACGGCGTTCGGCATGCCCTTGGTGCGGATCAAGCCGGTGAGGGCGCGGCTGTCGATGCCGCCCAGCCCGACGATGCCGCGGGCCTTCAGCCAGGCGTCGAGATGGCGGGTCGCCCGGTAGTTCGACGGCCGGGTCACGGCCGCGTGGAGGATCACGCCGCAGGCGCCCGGCGTGGCGGCCATGTTGACGGTTTCGATGTCCTCCTCGTTGGTCCCGACATTGCCGATGTGGGGGAACGTGAAGGTGATGATCTGGCCCGCATAGGAGGGATCGGTGAGGATCTCCTCGTAGCCCGTCATCGCCGTGTTGAAGCACACCTCGCCGACCGCATGGCCGGTGGCGCCGAGGCCGAATCCCTCGATCACGGTCCCGTCGGCGAGGACGAGCAGGGCGGTGGGCGCGGGATCGGCCCAGGCGGAAGGGTCGTTCGACATGGCGTCTCGATTCGAAGGCGTCGCGATGGGACGGGCGCCGGCGCACCGGCCGCGCGGCGGAGACGGCTGGAGCGCCGGCGGTCACCGACACCGGAAATGTCCGGGTCCGGCGGGCGCGCGCTCTGGCCGTCTCGCCTTATTTGCGTATAAAGAGCGCCGAAGCAAGGTTCGGCGGCGCACGAAAGGGTGCACGATGCTGCGTGACGACATCAACGCTGCGTTGAAGGAGGCCATGAAGGCGCACGATGCGTCGCGGGTCTCGACGCTGCGGCTGGTCAATGCGGCGCTCAAGAACGCCGATATCGAGGCGCGCGGGCAGGGCAAGCCGGCACTCGGCGACGCCGACGTGGTCGCGGTGCTGCAGAAGATGGTGAAGCAGCGCCAGGAGTCGGTCGAGCTCTACGAGAAGGGCGGGCGGGCCGAGCTCGCCGCCCAGGAGCGCGCGGAGATCGAGGTGATCGCCTCGTATCTGCCCAAGCAGCTCTCGCCGGAGGAGGCCGAGGCGGCCGTCAAGGCGGTGATCGCCGAGATCGGCGCCCATGGCATGAAGGACATGGGCAAGGTGATCGCGGTGCTGCGCGAGCGCCATGGCGGGCAGCTCGACATGGGCAAGGCGAGCGGCCTCGTGAAGGGGTTGTTGACGTAGCGTTTGGAGAAAGGCGCGCCCGCCCCCGAAGGCGCGCCACGGACGCATGATCGCGGTCCGCCCGCGGGCCGTCGCCCGCCCGGCGGGCCGGCCCCCGCTCGGCGGGCCGGCCCCCGCTCGGCGGGGGCGTCATGCGCCGCCGAAACGACGTTCCGCCGCGCCGCGGTCGGCCGAAGGCGCGGGGGAGCGACAGTGGGGCCGCGGCGGTTCCGCCGTGGCGACGGCCGAAGATTGTTCGAGCTGTTCCATGCAGATTTTTTACGCGTCCCGTGACGGCCAGTCCCGCAAGATCGCGACCCATGTCGCGGGTCGCCTGGCCGCCCGCGGCATCCCGGCGACGCCGACCGATCTCGCGACGTCGCAGCCCTCGGCGGCCGACCTCGCGGCGCAGCCGCTGGTCGTCGCCATCATGTCGATCCGCTACGGCAAGCACCTCGCCGAGGGGCTTCAGTTCGTCGAGACCTTCAAGGGGCTCGACGCGCCGCCGCCGCTGGTGCTGGCCTCCGTGAATCTCACCGCGCGAAAACCCGGCAAGGACACGGCCGAGGGCAACGCCTATCTGCGCAAGCTGATCACCAAGAACGGGCTCGAGCCCGCCCTCGCCGCCGCCTTCGCGGGGCGGCTCGACTATCCGCGCTACGGCTTCTTCGACCGGCACATCATCCGCTTCATCATGTTGATCACGGGCGGCCCGACCGACCCGACGACCGTGGTCGAATACACCCCCTGGGACCGGGTCGATGCATTCGCCAACGACATCGCGGCGCTGGTGGAGGCCGGCCGCAACGGACACGGGGGGTAGTCATGGGTTCGGCAGAGACGCTCGACAAAGGGGCGAAGGGTGCGGCCCAGGCCGGTGCGACGATGTCCGGCACGCGGCAGGGCGGCATCGGACCTGACGAGGCGCCGGAGGTCGGCATGACGCTGGCGCAGTTCTCGATCGGCTGCGAGTTTCTGACCGCGACGGGACGCTGGCGCTGCACCGACGTCGGCACCCGCACCGTCGTGGCGATCCGGCTCGACCTCGACCACGATCCGACCTGGTACGAGGGCCCACCCTACGCCGTGCCCGAGCACGTCTTCGACGAATACGACATCGAAAGCTGCGTGCCGGCCCCGGACGCCCCGCACTACGACGACAGCGGCCGCGAGCGGCTGGTCTCGCTGCCGCGGGGGTGAAGTCAGGCGACCGTAGCCCGGCTCGAGCGAAGCGGCGGCCGGGATCGTCGTGTGCCGTCATCGCCGCGGCGTCGCCCCCGGATGTCGCTGCGCTCCATCCGGGCTACGCAGAGCGGCTATTCGCCGGCCCTCTTCGCCTTCGCGGTCTGCTCCATGTAGGACCGCAGCACCGCATTGATCCGGCGCTGATAGCCCGGCCCTTCGCCCTTGAAGAAGGCGAGCACGTCGTCGTCGAGCCGGATCGAGATCGCGGTCTTCTTTCCCGGAATCGTCAGCTCGGCCTGCGACCAATCGATGTCGTGAAGGCCGTCCCAGTCGGCGTCGCCCGCCATCGACGCTTCGATCTCGGCGTCCGAGATCCCGCGGAGCCGCTCGATGTCAGTCTTCCCCTTCATCTCGTTGAGCTGAGAGAGCGTTACGGTACGCAGCTTGTTCATTTCGGCGCGCTCGCCTTGCCGTGATGATCCGAATGTTCTCGTCTCGGATCGTGTAGACGATGGCGATCAGAATCCCCTCAGTGAGTGGTCCGATCGCCACGAAACGTGGTTCGTCGTGCCACGGCGATCTGTATTGGTAGACCGTCCCGAGAAGCACCTTTGCAGCATCGACGAAGTCGATCCCGCGCTCTCGAAGCACAGTGTCACGCTTGATGTCGTCCCATTCGAAGCCGTCCGGAATCATTTTCAGAATCTTGAAAAATGTCTCCGCTCGAGCGCGTGGAAATAGAAAAAGATGACTCGTAATATGATCTAGGGTAGGATACATTTGTATATACGACGCGCGATCTTGTCAAGCGCCCTCGCGCTCTGCTTCCCTGTGGAAACCCGGGACAACCCTGCTTCGCAACCCTGGCCGAGTCGCGGCCGGGCCGGACGCCCTATATTGGCGGCAGGTTCGGCCCATGCTTTCGTCTCGGTTCACGACTCACCATGCGGTTTCCGCCCGAATTCCTCGACGATCTGCGCGCCCGCCTCCCGGTGTCGGAGGTGGTATCGCGGCGCGTCAAGCTGAAGAAGGCGGGGCGCGAATGGAAGGGCCTCTCGCCCTTCAACAAGGAGCGGACCCCCTCGTTTTTCGTGAACGATTCGAAGGGGATGTGGTTCGACTTCTCGTCCGGTCGGAACGGCAATATCTTCGACTTCGTGATGGCGACCGAGGGGCTCTCGTTCCCCGAGGCGGTCGAGCGGCTGGCCGGCGCGGCCGGCATGACGCTGCCCAAGTCGACCCCGGAGGCGGCCGAGCAGGCCCGCCACAGCCGCACGCTCCTCGACGTCGTCGAGCTGGCGGCGCGGTTCTTCGAGGCCGCGCTGCAGAGCCGGGCCGGGGCGCGGGCGCGCGGCTACCTGGCCGACCGCGGCCTCGATCCGGCGACCCAGCAAAAGTTCCGCATCGGCTGGGCGCCGGCCGACCGTTTCGCCCTCAAGGAGCATCTCGGCCGCGAGGGCGTGTCGGTCGAGGACATGGTCGAGGCCGGGCTCCTGGTCGCCGGCGACGACATCCCGGTCCCCTACGACCGGTTCCGCGACCGGGTGATGTTCCCGATCGGCGACTTGCGGGGCCGCATCGTCGCCTTCGGGGGCCGTGCGCTGGACAAGGACGTCGCCGCCAAGTATCTGAATTCACCGGAGACTTCGCTCTTCCACAAGGGCGGCCTCCTGTACAATGGCGCCGGCGCCCGGGCTGCCGCGCATGCCGGCGCGCCGCTGATCGCCGTGGAGGGCTATGTCGACGTCATCGCCATGGTGACGGCCGGCTTCCCCGGCACGGTGGCGCCGCTCGGCACCTCGCTCACCGCCGACCAACTCGCTTTGATGTGGAAGATCGCCGACGAGCCGGTGCTGTGCTTCGACGGCGACGCCGCCGGCCGGCGTGCCGCCTACCGGGCCGTCGACCTCGCGCTGCCGCTGCTTCAGCCCGGCAAGAGCCTCTATTTCGCGACCCTTCCGCAGGGTCATGACCCCGACGACCTGATCCGGGCGAGCGGCAAGGGCGCCATGGCCGACGTTCTCGCCGCCGCCCAGCCCCTCGCCGACATCCTGTGGATGCGCGAGACCGAGGCGGGGCGGTTCGACACGCCGGAGCGCCGCGCCGGCCTGGAGGCGCGGCTCGACTCCCTGCTGGCCGGCATCGCCAACGAATCGGTGCGAAAATACTACCGAGCCGACCTCGGCACGCGGCTGCGCGGCCTTCTGGTGCCCGAAGCGGCCGGCGGTGCGGGGCGCTTCGCCGGACGGTCGACGGTGGGCGGGTTCCGCAGCGCCGGCCGGGGCGGCAGGGCGGGCTTGACCCGCGGCGGCAAGGGCGCCGACCGCCGTTTCGGCGGTCCGGACCCGATGCCGGCCGTGCTCAGCCCGCGGATGTCGACGAGCCCGGTGGTGCGCGGCGCCCGCGCCGTGCTGCCCGCCCGCGAGGCATTGCTGGTGCTCGCCGTTCTCAACCACCCCTGGTTGCTGGACGGGCATGCCGAGGCGTTCGCCGTGCTCGACCTCGTCCATCCCGATGCCGACCGGCTGCGACGGGCGATCCTCGACGTCATCGCGGCGCACGAGGAGGAGGGGGTGGAGGTCGACGCCGAGGCCCTGCGGGCAGCCGTGCTGGCCCGCGACCTCGGCGGCCTGGTCGAACGGATCGAGGCGGCGCTGACCCATGTGGCGGACTGGCCGGCCCGGGCCGGCGCCGCGCCCGAGGACGTTCGGCCCTGGTGGCGGCACGTTCTCACCTTGCATCACAAGAACCGGACGCTAAATAAGGAACTCAAAGAGGCCGAGCGCGCGCTGGGGGACGACCCCAGCGAGCGCAATTTCGCGTGGTTGCGGGACGTCCAGGGCCGTCTGGCCGCGATCGAGGGCACCGAGGCCTCGATCGAGGGGTTCGGGGCGCTGTCCGGCCGGCCGTCGCGGGGGCTCTAGAGGAATCGGCCGCGGACGCCCCGACAGGTCGGGCCGGCGGGCCGGACGACGATCGGGCGGGGCGGTCCATTCGGGACGGGGTGCGGAGAACGTTTTGCGGACCGGTGCGGCCGACTGTCGGGCGCGCCATGACGGTGTTTCGGCTCTCGCAAGGTTTCAGTGTGAGACTTCGAGCGATTCGGTCAGGCAAAAGGGCGGGATGACGCCGTCCCGGGGCGAACGGTCCCGGTGCGGCGACGAGCGGTCGCCAGAGGCCGGTGGAGCGACGCCGGCGACGTGACGGCGGGTGCACGGGGCGGTCTGGGCGAGAGCGCGGCTTTCAGGAGAACTCATGGCGACCATCAGGACGAAAGCGGCCGGCAAGGACAAGGTCGTGAAGGACAAGAAGGACGAGACGACCGAAGGCCAGACCCCGGACACCCCGGACACGCCGCTGCCGCTGCTCGACCTGTCGGACGCCGCCGTCCGCAAGATGATCAAGCTCGCCAAGAAGCGCGGCTACGTCACCCACGATCAGATCAACGCCGTCCTCCCCTCCGAGGAGGTCACGTCCGACCAGATCGAGGACATCTTCGCGATGCTCAACGAGATGGGCATCAACGTCGTCGAGCAGGAGGAGCACGGCGAGGAGGAGGCCGCCGA
Organism: Rhodoplanes azumiensis; assembly: GCF_042682915.1. Classification (NCBI taxonomy): domain Bacteria; kingdom Pseudomonadati; phylum Pseudomonadota; class Alphaproteobacteria; order Hyphomicrobiales; family Nitrobacteraceae; genus Rhodoplanes; species Rhodoplanes azumiensis. The sequence continues at coordinate 11,635 of NZ_JBHUIW010000019.1, forward strand.
GGAGGCGCACGAGGACGACGACGAGGGCGAGGGCGAGCTCGTCGAGGTCACCCGTGCGACCCCGGCCAAGACCGAGCGCGCCGAGCCCGGCGAGCGCACCGACGACCCGGTCCGCATGTATCTGCGCGAGATGGGCTCGGTGGAGCTATTGTCGCGCGAGGGCGAGATCGCCATCGCCAAGCGCATCGAGGCCGGCCGCGAGGCGATGATCGCCGGCCTGTGCGAGAGCCCGCTGACCTTCCAGGCGATCATCATCTGGCGTGACGAGCTCAACGCCGGAAAGGTGTTCCTGCGCGACATCATCGACCTCGAGGCGACCTATGCGGGTCCGGAGGCGAAGGGCGGCGCGGCCGCCGCGCCCGGCGTCGACGCGGAGGCCGAGGACGGCGAGGAGGCGGTCGACGCACCGCCCGTGGCGCCGGTGGCCCCGGCCGCCAAGCCGGCCGCCGCCAAGCCCGCGGCGCGCGGCCCGCAGCGCCCGGCGACGGGTGACGACGAGGAGAGCGGCGACGGCCCGATGCCGGACGCCGAGATGGACGAGGACGACATGGAAGGCTCCATGTCGCTCGCCGCCATCGAGGCCGAGCTGAAGCCCAAGGTGCTCGAGACCTTCGACATCGTCGCCGACACCTACAAGAAGCTGCGTCGGCTGCAGGAACAGGACATCTCCAACCGGCTTCAGAACGAGAAGCTGTCGCCCAACCAGGAGCGCAAGTACAAGAAGCTGAAGGAGGAGCTGATCGCCGAGGTGAAGTCGCTGCGCCTCAACCAGGCGCGCATCGACTCGCTGGTCGAGCAGCTCTACGACATCAACAAGCGCCTGGTCGGCTACGAGGGCCGGCTGATGCGCACCGCCGAGAGCCACGGCGTGCAGCGCGATGACTTCCTGCGCAACTACCAGGGCTCCGAGCTCGATCCGCGCTGGCTCAACCGCGTCTCCAAGCTGTCGGCGCGCGGCTGGAAGAACTTCGTGGCCAAGGAGAAGGACCGGATCAAGGAGCTTCGGACCGACATCCATACGCTCGCCACGGAGACCGGCCTCGAGATTCAGGAATTCCGCCGCATCGTCCAGATGGTGCAGAAGGGCGAGCGCGAGGCGCGTCAGGCCAAGAAGGAGATGGTCGAGGCGAACCTGCGCCTGGTGATCTCGATCGCCAAGAAGTACACCAACCGCGGCCTGCAGTTCCTGGATCTGATCCAGGAAGGCAACATCGGCCTGATGAAGGCGGTCGACAAGTTCGAGTACCGGCGCGGCTACAAGTTCTCGACCTACGCGACGTGGTGGATCCGGCAGGCGATCACCCGCTCGATCGCCGACCAGGCCCGCACCATCCGCATTCCCGTGCACATGATCGAGACGATCAACAAGATCGTCCGCACCTCGCGCCAGATGCTGCACGAGATCGGCCGCGAGCCGACCCCGGAGGAGCTCGCCGAGAAGCTCGGCATGCCGCTGGAGAAGGTCCGAAAAGTTCTGAAGATCGCCAAGGAGCCGATTTCACTGGAGACGCCGATCGGCGACGAGGAGGATTCGCATCTCGGCGACTTCATCGAGGACAAGAACGCGATCCTACCGATCGACGCGGCGATCCAGAGCAATCTGCGCGAGACGACCACGCGCGTGCTCGCCTCGCTCACGCCGCGTGAAGAACGCGTGCTGCGCATGCGCTTCGGCATCGGCATGAACACGGACCACACGCTCGAGGAGGTCGGCCAGCAGTTCTCGGTGACCCGCGAGCGCATCCGTCAGATCGAGGCCAAGGCGCTGCGCAAGCTCAAGCACCCGTCGCGGTCGCGCAAGCTGCGGAGCTTCCTGGACAACTGATCATGTCGGGGCGGGACGCGCCGTGGCCGCCTCGGCCGTGAGGTGCGCAAACGCAGGTGTGCGCCGGCCCACGCGGTTCGGACGGCCGCCGAGCAGGCCTCGTTGTCCGCCGCCGGCGTGGTGAGCGGCGCGCCGAGGTCGGCCGACTTTGACGGCGACGAGACCGGCGGCCGGCTCGTGATGGTGCCGCCGCGCCCGATCGAGGTGGACGACGAGACGACCGCACGGGTGGGGACGGCGGCGCACGGCGGCGTCCCGCGGCCGCCTCTCGACCTCCCCCTCGCGTCGCGCTACACCGCGGCACGGCGGTTCGGACTCGCGCCGGCGGCTGGATTCTTCTAGAGAATTCGGCCGGAGGGTGACCCGGCCCTCCCGCGGCCGTCCCCCGTCGGTTCCCGCGACAGCGTTTTCTCACCACCGGCCGCTCGCCGACCCATCGGGCTCGGCACGCGGGCCGGGTGGTCGCGCGCCCGAAGCCGTTCGGCGGCAAGGACGCGGATGGCCGGGACGAGCCCGGCCATGACGGAGGGGGCGGATCGCCGCCCTGGGCTCGATCTCTGGCCCGGCCTCGCCGGGCAACCCCCGCCCGGAGGGGCGGACAACACGCCGCGGCCGCGCGCCCCGAACCCGGGGACGGCGGCGGCCCGGCCCGAAGGACAGAAGGCTGACATGGCGAACGTCGTGGTCGTCGGTTCCCAGTGGGGCGACGAAGGCAAGGGCAAGATCGTCGACTGGCTCTCCGAGCAGGCGGACGTCGTGGTGCGGTTCCAGGGCGGCCACAATGCCGGCCACACGCTCGTCATCGACGGCACCACCTACAAGATGTCGCTCCTCCCCTCCGGGGTCGTGCGCGGAAAGCTGTCGGTGATCGGCAACGGCGTGGTGCTGGACCCGCGCGCGTTGGTGGAGGAGATCGACCGGCTGAACGCCCAGGGCGTCGGCCTCACGCCCGAGACGCTGCGGATCGCCGAGAACACCTCGCTCATTCTCTCGCTGCACCAGGAGCTCGACGCCAACCGCGAGGCGGCGGCGAGCGCCCAGACGCGGCTCGGCACGACAAAGCGCGGCATCGGCCCGGCCTACGAGGACAAGGTGGGGCGGCGCGCCATCCGATTGATGGATCTCGCCGACCTCGAGTCGCTGACGCCGAAGATCGAGCGGCTGCTGGTGCACCACAACGCGCTGCGGCGCGGCCTCGGCCTGCCCGAGTACGACCCCAAGGCGATCTACGACGAGCTCGCGGCGGTCGCGCCGAAGGTGCTGCCCTACATGGATTCGGTGTGGGTGCTGCTCGACCAGGTGCGGCGGGAGGGCAAGCGGATCCTGTTCGAGGGCGCCCAGGGCGCGCTTCTCGACATCGACCACGGCACCTATCCGTTCGTCACCTCGTCCAACACGGTGGCGGGCCAAGCGGCCACCGGCTCGGGGCTCGGCCCGTCGGCGGTCGGCTACGTGCTCGGCATCTGCAAGGCCTACACGACGCGGGTCGGCGCCGGTCCGTTCCCGACCGAGCAGGACAACGAGATCGGCCGGCTGATCGGCGACCGCGGCCACGAGTTCGGCACCGTCACGGGCCGCCGCCGTCGCTGCGGCTGGTTCGACGCCGTGCTGGTGCGCCAGACGGTGCGCACCTCGGGCATCCACGGCCTGGCGCTCACCAAGCTCGACATTCTCGACGGGCTCGACGAGATCCAGGTCTGCACCGGCTACCGCCTGGACGGGCGCACCATCGACTACCTTCCGGCGAGCGAGCGGGCGCAGGCGCGGGTCGAGCCGATCTACGAGACCATCGAGGGCTGGAAGGACAAGACCGCCAATGCGCGGTCCTGGGCCGAGCTGCCGGCGCAGGCGATCAAGTACGTGCGCTGGATCGAGGAATTGGTGGGATGCCCGGTCGCTCTGCTCTCGACGAGCCCGGAGCGGGATGACACTATCCTGGTCCACAATCCCTTCGAAAGCTGACGCGCGTCGAGCGCACCGCGCGAGCCGAGCCGAGACACGCCGATCCTCGGGGGCGAGGAACCCGGAACACAGCTGGACCTGATGGCCGACTACTATCCACTGATCGCCAAGGCGGTCGCGGGCCTCGAGAAGAACACCGGGGAAGCGCGGCGCACCCTCTACGAGCGGGCCCGCGGCGCGCTCGTCGCACAGTTGCGCGGCGTGCAGCCGCCGCTCGGCGAATCGGAGATCACCCGCGAGCGGCTGGCGCTCGAGGAGGCCATCCGCAAGGTCGAAGCCGACGCGGCGCGGAAAGCCCGCGCCGAGCGAAGCGACGCGATGGCGTCGCGGCTGGGCGGCGGGTCCGGCGGGGCGTCTCTCGGCGGCGACCGGGCGGCCGCTGGCGAGCGGGGCGGGCCGGCCGAGCGGTCGGCCGGGCCCGAGGATCGCAAGCCTTCCCGCCCCGAAGAGCCCACTGCTGCGCCGGCCGGAGCCGCCGGCCCGGCCACCATGCCCGGCACCCCGGGCGAGTCCCGACCGGCGCGCCGGCCCGGCGACCGGCCGCCGCTCGGGGATCGTCCGCCGCTCGGCGAGCGCACCTCGCTGACCGACCGCGGCCTGAAGGGGTTTCGGGACGTCGTCGCGGAGGCCGAGAGCCTCGGCGAGGCGACCGCCAGCGCCTCCAAGACGGCCCGCGAGGTCTTCGCCGCCACGGCGCCGACCCGCGACGGCACCCGCATCGAGCCGCATGTCGAGCCGGAGGGCCTGCGCCCACCGCCCGGCCGCCGCCCACCGCCGCTCGGGCGCGATTTTCCGCCCGGCCGTGATGGGGCGCCGGGGCGTGACCCCGCCCAGGCGCGCGACCTGCCGCCGCTCACGCGGGACAATCCGCCGTTCACCCGCGATCCACCGCGCCGCTCGCCGCTCGCCCGCGAGGCCGGCCAAGACCCGCATCGTGATGCCGGTCGCGATGCCGGTCGCGAGGTTGTCCGCGAGCCCGGTCGCGATTCCGGCCGCGAGCCGGCGGCGCGTCCGCCCGAGCCGCGCGGCGAGCCGGCCGACGCCGATTTCGGCGCCCGCGGCGGGGTGCGGCCCTATCTCGACGATCACGATTATCGCGACGCGGGCGGCGGGCGGCCGTTCCCGCTGCAGCCGGAGACGCTGCCGGCGCGTGCCGACGATCTCGGTGGTCCGATCAAGGCGCCGCTCGGCGGCAAGCTCGTCAAGGGCACCCTCGCGGCGCTCGCCTTGCTCGTCGTGATCGGGCTCGGCTGGTGGCTGTGGCCGAGCGTGGCGGGCCTCGTCGGGTCGTCGCCGCAGGTCGCCACCGCGCCCGCCCCGACCATGCCGGCCGAACAGAACCGCTCCGGCAAGATCACCGACCGGGTCGGATCGCAGCAGGCACCGGGCGCCGGCGTGCGGCCCCAGCAGGGCCAGCCGGCCGTCGCCCAGCGCGTCGTCCTCTACGAGGAGGATCCGGCCGATCCGGGCGGCAAGCGCTCGGTCGGCACGGCGGTGTGGCGCACCGAGACGATCGTCGCGGCCCCCGGCCAGGCGCCCGACATGGTGGTGCGGGCCGACATCGAGATCCCCGAGCGCAACACCTCGGTGCGCTTCTCGCTGCGCCGGAACACCGACCGCTCGCTGCCGGCGAGCCACACCATCGAGATCATGTTCACGCTGCCGCCCGACTTCCCGAACGGCGGCATCTCCAACATCCCCGGCATCCTGATGAAGCAGGCCGAGCAGACGCGCGGCGTCCCGCTCGCCGGCCTCGCCGTCAAGGTGACGACCAACTTCTTCCTGATCGGCCTGTCGTCGAGCGACACCGACATGCAGCGCAACATCCAGCTCCTCAAGGAGCGGGCCTGGTTCGATGTGCCGATCGTCTACGGCAACAACCGCCGCGCCATCATGGCGATCGAGAAGGGCACCCCGGGAGAGCGCGCGTTCGCGGAAGCCTTCGCGGCCTGGGGGGAGTGAGGGGGACGTCCTTCGGGACGGCGGCGTCGGAGGTCGGGGCTCACCCCACCTCCCCAACCCTCCCCCACAACGGGCAGGGAGCCGGCTGCGGCGAGCCGCCACGTGATTCAGCAACTATTTGGTCTGCGAGATCTGATCAGGCCTTGGCTGATGATGCCGTGCCTCCTGCGTTCCCTCCCCGCTTGTGGGGGAGGGACAGGGAGGGGATGAGCCCCGAGTCGCAGCGCGGCTTCAGCCTGCCTGGAAGAGGGCAGGTACCGTTCAATCCAGCGCGATGCCGGCGGCCTTGATCACCTCGGCCCAGCGGGCCCGGTCGGTCTCGACGAGCTGTTTCAACACCTCGGGCGGGCCGCCCATCGGGGTCTGGCCCTGCGTCTCCATCGCCTTGAGGACGTCGGGGCGCTTCAGCACCTCGTTCACCCGGCCGTTGAGCGTCGCGACGATCTCGGCCGGCGTTCCGGCCGGCGCGAACATGGCCCACCAGTTGTCGACGTCGACGTCCTTGATGCCCTGCTCGGCGAAGGTGGCGAGGTCGGGCGCGATCGGGTTGCGGGCCGTGCCCATCAAAGCGAGCACGTCGACGCGGCCCTGCTTGGCGAGCTCGAGCGCCGCGTTGACCTGCATGAACATCGCCGAGATGTGCCCGCCGGCGAGATCGGTGACGGCGGGCGCGAGGCCGCGATAGGGCACGTGGACGAGCTCGATGCCGGCGCGCCGGCGGAACAGCTCCATGCACAGGTGGTGCGGCGTGCCGATGCCGGGCGAGCCGTAGTTGATGGGATCCTTCGCCGTCTTCGCCTTGGCGACGAAGTCGGCGAGCGTCCTGGTCCCGAGACCGGCATTGACGACCAGCGCGAAGTTCGCCGTCACCAGCGCGGCGACCGGCTCGAAGCTCTTCACCGGGTCGTATTGCAGCGACTTGAACAGGCTCGGATTCATCACGATCGTGTTGGCCGTGACGAGGAGCGTGGTGCCGTCCGGCGTCGCGCGGGCGACGCTGAGCGTGCCGAGATTGCCGCTCGCGCCGACCCGGTTCTCGACGATCATGGTGCGGTCCATCGCCTTGTGCAGATGCTCGGTGAGCAGCCGCGCGAACAGATCGGGCGCGCTGCCCGCCGTGTAGGGCACCACCACCGTGACGGTGGGGCCGCCCTGCGCCGCGGCCGGTGTGCGCGAGCCGGCGAGCGCGAGGCCCGAGAGGGCGAGGCCCGAGAGGGCGAGGTCGTTGAAGCGGCGCCGCGAGAGTATCGTCATGACGAGGTCTCCTTCTTCGGGCGACGTGATCAGATCGTGGCCGGCGTGATGCCGTAGAGCCGGGCCGCGTTGCCGGCCAGGATCGCGGACTTCTCGGCGTCGGTCAGGGATTCGGAGGATGTGACGAACTCGGTCGGCCGCGGATCGCCGACCGGATAGTCGGAGCCGAGCAGCACGCGATCCGCGCCCACCGTCTCGACCAGGATCTCCAGCGCGCGCGGATCGTAGACGCAGGAATCGTAGTGCAGCATGCGCAGATAGTCGGTCGGCGGCTTCGTCATGTTCCGCCGCGTCGCCGGCTTCTCGACGTAGTTGCGCGTGACCCGCCCCGTGTAGAACGGCATGTAGCCGCCGCCGTGCGAGATGCAGATGCGCAGAGCCGGGAAGGCGTCGAGCACGCCCTCGTAGAACAGCGAGGCGATCGCGAAGGTCTCCTCGATCGACTGGCCGAGGCTGTTCCACATCAGATAAGGGGCGAGCCGCGGATCCGGATTGCCGGCCGGGTGCACGTAGACGACGGCGCCGAGCTCCTCCGCCTTCGCCCAGAACGGCCGCAGCGACCGATCGCCGATCTCCTTGTCGCGCACCCGTGACGAGATCTGGACGCCCTTCAGGCCGAGCACGCCGACGCAGCGCTCGAGCTCGGCGACGGCGAGGTCGGGCGCGTGCAGCGGCACGCCGCCGAGGCCGGCGAAGCGGTGCGGTGCGCTCTGCACGATCGTCGCGATCGCGTCGTTGTTGCGCCGCTCGATCGCGAGGCTCTCCTCCGGCGGCGCGAACCAGCTGCACTGGTGCACGAGGCTCGCGCCGAGCACCTGCACGGCGATTCCGGTGCGGTCCATGACGGCGAGGCGTTCGCTCACGTCGGTCATGCGGCGCGCGACGTCGTCGTTGCGGGCGACGAGCGCGGCCTTCTGCTCGGGCGACAGCGACGGATCGGATTCGGCGCGGGCGAACAGGCTGTGCGGCTTTGTCACCGCATAGACGGACGGGACGATCACATGCGCATGCACGTCGATCGCGAAGGGCCGCGAGGCCGGGGCTGGCTCGATGTCTGTCATGTCTGCCGGAAGAGGCCCGCGGTGAGGTCGGGGAACACGAAAGTGCGTGACGAGTCTAGGCGTGAGCCGACGTCCGGCTCAAGCCGGACGCGCCGGGACTAGACCTTCGGCGGGCGCATACGCGCGCGGTTCGCGCAACGCGCCGGCCAGGCGCTCTCCAAGAATGCCGAGAAAGCCAGTGGCACAAGAACTTCTTGCGATGCAGCAGAGCGTGACCGCGGTCCATCGACGGCACGGTATAAGCCGTCCCAATGGTGAGCAAACAAATCACTATTTTACGCGGCGCCGGCCACCGCCTAGCCTCGTCCGCCCGAGGGCGTGTGACCGCGAGCGGCCGCACGTTGAAGCGCCACGTTTCTCACGGCGCCGCGCGCGCGTCGCGGCTCACGAGCAGTCGATCACCTTGAACGCGACGCGGCGGTCGAGCGCGTCGGTCGCGTCGTCGCGGCCGGTGCCGACGATCGTCTCGCGCGAGCCGGCGCCGCGCGTGAGCAGCCGGTTGCCGAGGCCGCGCGACGCGCTGTCGAGGCGGCCGCGGATCGTCTCGGCCCGCAAGGCGGAGAGCCGGTCGTTGACGGCGGCCGGACCGCTTCCGGCCGGCGCCGTAGTCCGGGCGTGCACCCCGTCGGTGCCCGTGCCGATCACGGCGACCGTCGCCGCGAGGCCGACCAAGGCAGTCCGTCCGAACCTGTCCGTCATCGTCGTCCCCGTTCGCTGAGTCGCGCCGAATTGTCGTTCGGGCTCTCGCGGGGGGCAAACCACGCGCCCTCGGGTGTCGTGGCGGGTGCGGGGCGGACGTTCGACGCCGGGACGGGCGACATGAGACGGGCGACATGGGACACGCGACACGAGACGTGCGACAGGAGACGTGCGACACAGGGGCTCGGACCGTGGCGTGCGGATGCCCCGGTGCTGTCGACACGATCCGAGGAGCCAGGGCGAAAGCCATGACCCAAGACGCGACCAGTTCCGGCCCGACCGGCATCGAGCCGAGCCGGACCGGCCCGCTCGCGCATCTGCGCGTGCTCGATCTGACCCAGTTCCTGTCCGGCCCCTATGCGACGCAGATCTTCGGCGATCTCGGGGCCGACGTGATCAAGATCGAGGCGCCCGAGGGCGACATCACCCGCGACCTGCCGCCCCACTTCGTCGGCGGGCAGAGCGCCTACTATCTCTCGATCAACCGCAACAAGAAGAGCCTCGCGATCGACCTGAAGCGTCCCGAGGGGCGCCGGCTGGTGCGCGCGCTGGCGCTCTCGTGCGACATCGTGGTCGAGAACTACCGGCCCGGCGTGCTGGCCCGGCTCGGCCTCGCCTACGACGATCTCGCCGCCGAGAAGCCGGCGATCATCTGGTGCTCGATCTCCGGCTTCGGTCAGGACGGGCCGTATCGCGACCGCCAGGCCTACGACATGATCGCGCAGGCGATGTCGGGCGGCATGTCGCTGACCGGCGAGCCCGACGGACCGCCGGTGCGCTCCGGCATTCCACTCGGCGACATTGCCGCGGGCCTGTACGGCGTCATCGGAATCCTGGCGGCGCATGCCGAGGCGGTGCGCACCGGCCGCGGCAAATGCGTCGACGTCGCCATGCTGGATTGCCAGATCGCGATGCTGAGCTACCAGGCCGCCTACTATCTCGTCTCCGGCACGGTGCCGGGCCGGCAGGGGCGGGGCCACGACTCGATCCCGACCTATCGGGCGTTTCTCTGCGGCGACGGCCTGGAGGTGGCGATCACGGCGAACACCGAGCGGATGTGGCGGAACCTCTGCCGGGTGCTCGACCTGCCCGGGCTCGCCGACGATCCGCGGTTCGCCGTCAACGCGCGCCGCCAGGAGAACCGCGAGGCGCTGTGGGCGATCCTCGAGGAGGCGTTCCGGCAGCGCCCGGCGGCCGCGTGGGTGGCGGATCTGCTCGACGCGCACATCCCGGCCGCCGTGATCAACACGCTCGATCGCAGCCTGAGCGATCCGCAGGTCTTGCATCGCGGCATGGTGCTCGCCCTCGCCGGCCCGGCCGGCGAGGCGCTGCGGGTCGCCGGCAATCCGATCAAGTTCGTGGGCGAAAGCGAGGCGCCGCACCGCTATCCGCCGGCGCTCGCCGCCGACGACGAGAGCGTGCTGGCCGATCTGCTGAAGCTGCCGGCCGAGGAAATCGCGGCGCTCGCCCGCAGCGGCGTCATCGGGGCGCGGCGCCGGGTGCCGGGGGAGGGCGCCGGGTGATCCTTCGGTCCTCTCGCCGGGGGACCGACGACGGATTGATCGGCTGGACCGTCGGGGCTTCGCGCGTCCGCGGCGACGCGGCCGTCACGGATCGCGGGGCTGAACCTCTAGGCTCGCCGACACGGCCCGCGCCGCGACGACGTCGGCGCTCGCGGCGTCGTCTGGGAGGCGTCCCAGGACGGAGCGCAACGTCGCGACGCCGATGCGCGTGTCGGTGCCGCGGCGTCGGGCGTGAGCCGCGATGCTGGTCGCCGTCCGCAGCTCCCAAGCGAGCGCCTTCTGGGCGCGGGCGACGTCGAGCGACCGCGCGAACCAGTCCGCGGCCGAGGTGTCGGCCGGATCGCGGCCGGCGATCTCGCCCTTGATGCGCAGAAGCTCGGCCACGCACCACGCCTCGTCGGTCGCCTCGCAGCGGGTCAACGCCTCGTCGATCACGGTGCGCGCCTCGTCGAGTCGGTCGGCCCGGCACAGGCCGACGGCGAGCTGGCCGAGAAAGCACGTGAGATACTGCACGAAGGTCGCCTTGCGCAGCGTGTCGACGCCGGCCTGGAGCCGCGCGATGCCGCCCGCGAGATCGCCGGACTGCAGCAGCGCCTCGCCCTCGAAGCAGGTCGCGTAAGTGCGCCACCCGTGCAGCGCGTCGCGCGTGGTGAGCCGGATCAACAGCGCGATCCAGTGCCGCGCCGTGTCGAGATCGCCGATCATCAAGGCGATCGGACAGGCGGCCTGGGCGAGCAGGTTGCACAGCGACAGCGGATGATCGAGCGCCTCCGCGGCGGCGACCGTCTCGGTCGCCATCCGCAACGCCTGGGCGGGCCGGCCCTGCAGCCACAAGACGCGGCTCAGCGTCATCCGGGCCGTGACGACCTGATCGAATTGGAAGCGGACCAGATCGGAGCGATGCCGCGGCGCCCGATAGGTCGCGAGCATGCGCTCGATGTGCTGGCGGGCGGCGTCCTGCTCGCCGAGGAAGTGGAGCGAGTCGCCGATCATCCGCTCGCCGACCAGCACGTCGCTGCTCTGCCCGGTCGTCTTCGCGAGGGCGCTGAACCGGCCGGCGATCGCGGCGGCGTCGCGGAACCGGCCGCGGTTCTTCGAATCCGCCCACAGGCCCCACAGCGCGCGGAGCTGATGATCGACGTCGCCGGAGGCCTCCGCCAGAGCCAGCGCACGCGCCCATATCGCGCTCGTCGCGCGGGTCCGGGTCGACGTGTACATCTGCGACCAGGCGAGTGCCGTGTAGAGCCGCATCGCCTCGGGGCTCTCCGCTGCGCCGGCCTGCTCGAGCGACGCGAGCGCCCGCTCGGTGCGCACGCGGCACTCCTCCATCAGCGAAAGCTCGAGCCACAGCGGCACGGCCGCGACCGTGAGGGCGACGGCGAGCCCGACATCGCCGTCCGGGCCGCAGGCCCAGTCGAGCGCGGCGCGCAGATCGTCGGCGAGTGGCTGCCAGGTCGCCCGCCACGTCGCGGTCGGGAGCAGATCCCAGTCGCGCGCCGCGGTGACGAACATGTCGCGGCAATGCGCGGCATGGGCGCGCTTCGCGGCGGTGAGCTCGCCCGCCTCGGCGAGCTTCTCGAGCGCGTAGGCCCGCGTCGTGTCGAGCAGGCGATAGCGCGCCGTCTCGCCGGAGACGTCGACGACGACGAGCGACTTCGAGGCGAGGCTCGCGATCGCCTCGGCGACGCAGAGCGGGCCGATCTCGTCGGCCGGCAGCACGGCCTCGGCTGCCGTGACCGTGAACCAGCCGGCGAACACGCCGAGCCGGCGCAAGATCAGGCGCTCGGGCGCGGGCAGCAGGCCGTAGCTCCAGTCGAGCGCCGCCTCGAGCGTCCGATGGCGCGCGAGCGCCGTGCGTCGGCCCCGCGTCAACAGATGGAAGCGGTCGTCGAGCAGACGCGCGATATCGGCGAGCCCGAGCGAGTCGACGCAGCCGGCCGCCATCTCGATCGCCAGCGCGATACCGTCGAGCCGGCGGCAGATCGCGGCGACGAGCGGCGCCTCGACGTCCGTGAAGGTGAAGGTGTCGCGGGTCGCGATCGCACGCTCGACGAACACGCGAACCGCCGGATAGGCCAGCGCCTCGGCCGCGGTCACGCCGTCGCTGCGGTCCGGCACGGCGAGCGGCGGCAGCCGCAGCACGCGCTCGCCGGCGGCGCGCAGCGGCTCCCGGCTGGTGGCGAGCACGGCGGACGCGGTATCGCGCACCAGCGCTTCGGCGAAGCCGGCGGCCGCCGCGACCAGATGCTCGCAGTTGTCGAGCACGATCAGCATCGCCTTGTCGACGATCGACGTGATCAGTTCGGGGATCGGCAGCGTCGAGCGGACCGGACGCCCGAGCAACGCGGCGAGCGCGGTCGGCACCAGCGCCGGGTCGGTCACGGGCGCGAGGTCGACGAACCAGACGCCGTCCGGGAAGCGCGCGAGAAGCCGCTCGGCGGCCGCGACCGCCACCGTCGTCTTGCCGATGCCACCCGGACCGACGACGGTGACCAGCCGGGCATCCGACAACAGTCGCACGATCGCCTCGACCTGGTCGGAACGGCCGACGACGCTGCCGAGCGGCGCCGGAAGGTTGCTCGGCGGCGCGGCGACGCTCGCCTCGGAACGCGGCGAGTCGGGCTCCTCCACGATCCTGACCGGCGCGACGAACTTGTAGCCGCGCCCGGGAATGTTGACGATGTAGCGGACGTCGGCCTGGCCGTCGCGTAGCGCCTTGCGCAGCGCCGCGACATGCACCTTCAGGTTGGCCTCGTCGACGAAGATCCTGGGCCACGCCCGGGCGATCAGCTCCTGCTTGGTGACGAGGTCGCCGGCGCGCTCGACCAGGGCGAGCAGGATGTCGAGCGCCCGATGACCGATTCGAACAGCCTGGTCGTTCTCGCGCAGAACGAGCTCAGCCGGACTCAGCCGGAAGGGGCCGAAGCGCATGATACGGCCCGGTCCGGCATGCGCCGGCTTATCCACTGCACGTCCCCGCGTTGCCGCCTCTGATGCTTCATCATAGAAGCGGACGGCAGGAACCTCAAAATCCGTCGGGGACGTTCGGAACACGTTGCGACAGGCCGGCCGATCGTCTCGGGCCAGTGATGCCTTACACGATGGTAGCCGAATCCGGCGAGCGGATCGGCGTCGGGACGAGCCCTCAGCGCTTGCGGGTCGTCTCGAACAGGAACCAGGCGCGCCGCTCGGCGCCGTCCGTCCAGTCGTCGATCTGGCTCGACGAGGCGTTGTCCTTGGCGTCGTCGGCGATCTCCTTGGCGGCCCGCCGCGTCTCGACGAGCGCGCGGTTGTCCTGCTCGAGCCCGGCCAGCATCGCGTCGGGTGGCACGAACTCGGCGTCGTTGTCGGCGATGCGCTGGCGGCGTGCGACGTCGCCGATCGAGCGCAACGTGGTGCCGCCGATCTTGCGCACGCGCTCGGCGATGTCGTCGGTGGTGGCGAGGATCTGGCTCGCCTGCTCGTCGAGCATCAGGTGGTGGTCGCGGAAATGCGGGCCCGACATGTGCCAGTGGAAGTTCTTCGTCTTCAGGTAGAGCGCGAACGTGTCGGCGAGGACGCCGTTGAGCGCCTCGGCGACGCCCGAGACGGCGTTGCGGGCGAGATCGGTCGGGGTCGCGAGGGCGGTCTTGGTCGCGAGTTCGGTCTTGGTCGCGACCGCGTCCAGTGACGGCATCGGAAGTCTCCGGGTCGTGAGGAACGGTCGTCGTCCTCGATGAACTCCGACCGCGGTATCCGGTTCGCGGCGCTCGCGACGATGTGTGCGGCGCCTGAGAACGATGTCGAAGCCCGGCGACGTGGTCACCTCGTGCGGGGCGAGGTTTACCGAAATTTACTCGCCTCGCGTCTCCCCGACGCGCACGGTCGCCGTGCCCGACCCGCAGCGGAGACGACCAGCCGAGCCATGACGACATCGACCCGCACACTCGGCGGTCTCACGCCGGCGACCGGGCTCGCGTCCGCGTCGGCCCCGATCCCGGCCGCGGGTGCGGCGGCCGATACGGCGCCGCGCGGCGGGGCGCTCGCGGCCATGTTCCACGCCACGCCGACGCAGGCGGGCGTCGCCGTGATGGTGGTGCTCGCGTTGGTCACGGCGCTGGTCGGCACGGCGCCGTTCGCCCGGCAGCCGACACAGGGGACCGAGATTCTCGTCCCCGCCTATGCGGCGGCGAGCTTCGTGCTCGAGACGCTGACGGCGGCGCTCCTGTTCGCCATGTTCCATGTCCAGCGTTCGCGGGCGCTGTTGCGACTCGCTGCCGGTTATCTGTTCGCGGCCCTGATGGTGCCGGCCTGGGCACTCACCTTTCCAGGTGTCTTCTCGGCTCTGGGCGTCGACGCCGGACTGCAGACCACGGCGGCGATCGCGGCGGTCCGCCGGCTCGGCTTTCCGCTGTTCGTTCTCGGCTACGCGCTCGCTCCCGTCCGTTCCGACACGAGCCGGCGGAGCCTGGTGCCCATCCTGCGCACCGTGCTGGCCGTGGCCGCACTGGCGGCCGTGTGCCTGTGGCCGATCTTCGAAGGACAGGCGGCGCTGCCCGGCTTCATGGCCGACGCTCGCGACGTGACGATGCTGTGGTACCGCGTGCCGGCCGTCGCCGTGGTTCTCTACGGCGTCGCGATGTCGATCCTCGTGTGGCGTCGCCGCTTCGCCCTCGACCTGTGGGTCTGTCTGGTCCTCGTCTCGCTGACCGTCGAGCTCGCGCTGATGTCGTGGTTCGGTGGCGCGACGCGGCTCGGCGTCGGCTGGTGGGCCGGCCGGCTCTACGGTCTGGCCGCGGCGAGCATCGTGCTGCTCGTGCTGCTGTCGGAGACGACGACGGTGCATCTCCGGCTCGCCCGCGCGGTCGCCGCCGAGCGCCGCGCCCGCCAGGATCGCCTCACCGCCATGGAGGCACTGTCGGCGTCCATCGCGCACGAGATCAACCAGCCGCTCGCCAGCATGGTCACAAATGCCGACGCGGCGCTGCGCTGGCTCGGCAAGGCCGAGCCGCGGCTCGACATGGTCGACGCCGCGTTGCGCCGCATCGTCGCCGACGGCCATCGCGCCAACAAGGTGGTGGTCGGCATCCGCACCATGTTCATGACCGGGGCGCAGGAGCGCGAGCCGCTCGATCTGAACGCGCTGCTGCGCGAGACGGTGCGAGGCGCCGCCTCGGAGGCGCGTGCCGCCGGCATCGCGATCGAGTTCGCGCTCGATCCGGCGCTGCCGCCGGTGATCGGCAACGCGCTGCAGCTCCGCCAGGTGGTCGCCAACCTGGTCGAGAACGCCATCGACGCGATGACGGCGACGGCCGGGCGGGAGCGCCGGTTGCGCATCGCGACGCGGCGCGTCGAGCGCGGCGAGGCCGAGGTCTCCGTGGCCGATACCGGCGCCGGCGTGCCGCCCGAGCTCGCCGAGCGCATCTTCGAGCCGTTCGTCTCCACCAAGCCGGAGGGCATGGGCATGGGCCTGATGTTCTGCCGCGCCGTGGCCGAAGCGCACGGTGGCCGGTTGTGGACCGTGCCGGCGAATCCGCGCGGCGCCGTCTTCAGTTTCTTGATTCCCACCGCTCTCGTACCCGCCATTGTCCCGGAGGTGCCGCGATGACCGAGCAATCCGCCGTGTTCGTGCTCGACGACGACCCCTCCGTCTGTGCCTCGTTGGAGAGTCTGCTCGGCTCGGAAGGGCACGACGTGCACGTGTTCGGCACCGCCGAGGCCTTCATCGCGGCGGAGCGTCCCGACCTGCCGGGCTGCATGGTGCTCGACGTGCGGCTGCGCCGCGAGAGCGGGCTCGAGGTCCAGCGCGAGCTCGGCCGACGCGGCATCGACCTACCGGTCGTCTTCGTCACCGGCCACGGCGACGTGCCGATGTCGGTCGCGGCCATGAAGGCGGGCGCGATCGAGTTCCTGCTGAAGCCGTTCCGTGATCAGGATCTGCTCGACGCCGTCAACAAGGGGATCGCGATCGACCGATCGCGACGCGAGCGGGCCGCCCGCATGGCGGAGCTGCGCGAGCGCTTCTCCGCGCTCTCGCCGCGCGAGCGCGAGATCATGCCGCTGGTCGCCGGCGGCCTGCTCAACAAGCAGATCGCCGGGCGGCTGCAACTCTCGGAGGTCACCGTGAAGGTGCATCGCGCCCAGATCATGCAGAAGCTCAAGGCCAAGTCGCTGCCCGACCTGGTGCGCATGGCCGATCGCCTCGCCGAGGATACCGTAAGGGCGTAGACGCGCGACCGACAAGAACAATTGCCATCGCCCCGGGCACGCCCGACGCTGCCGGGGCCCGGCACTCGGCCGGTGCGGCGGCGAGGAGCGCGATGGCGAGCGATGCGGCGTTGAGCGATGCATCGGTGGCGATAGTCGAGGACGACGGCTCCGTTCGTGCCGCGCTGATCAGCCTCGTCGGTGCGTTCGGATTCTCGGCCCGCGGATTCGCCGACGCGGAGAGCTTTCTCGCCGACAGCGCCGCCGGGCAGGTCGACTGTCTGGTCGCCGACGTCCGATTGCCGGGCCTGAGCGGGCTCGGACTTCAGCACGTCCTGTGCACGTCGGGCATCACGATGCCGACCATCCTGATCACGGCCTATCCGGACGAGGCGAGCCGCGGCATCGCGATGCGGGCCGGGGCCTTCGGCTATCTCGTCAAGCCCGTGCAGCCGGAGGCACTGCTCGCCTGCCTGCACGCGGCGCTCGGCGTGTGACGCGACGTCGCCCTATCCGCAGGTCCAGGGCCGGCGATACCAGGGCACAATTGTCCCGAACCCGCGCTCCTCCGTAAAACTGCGCATACACAGTCAGAGGAGCTCGCATGCCCACCGCAACCCCCACGCCCGGCAAGAGGCTCGTCGATCCCGGCAATCACATGCTGATCATGATCGACTTCCAGTCGCAGATGTCGTTCGCGACGAAGTCGATCGACGCCGTCACGCTGCGCAACAACGCGGCGCTCGTCGCTCACGCCGCGGCGGGCTTCCAGGTTCCGACCATTCTCACGACCGTCGCCGAGAAGAGCTTTTCGGGTCCGATGTTCTCCGAGATCACCGACGCCTTCCCGGGCCAGGCGCTGCTCGACCGCACTTCGATGAACACCTGGGAAGACGGTCCCGTGATCGCCGAGGTCAACCGCATCGGCAAGGACCGCGTCGTGCTGTGCGGCCTGTGGACCAGCGTGTGCATCGTCGGCCCGGCGCTGTCGGCCCTCGACCAGGGCTTCGAGGTCTACGTGATCGCCGACGCCTGCGGCGACATCTCCGAGGAGGCGCACGGGCGTGCCATGGACCGCATGGTGCAGGCCGGCGCGCGGCCGATGACCTCGCTCCAGTATCTGCTCGAGCTGCAGCGCGACTGGGCCCGCATCGGCACCTACGACATGACCACCGGCATCGCCAAGCAGTTCGGCGGCGCCTACGGGCTCGGCATCATCTACGCCAAGACGATGTTCGGTGCCTCGGAGGGCCACGCCAAGAGCGCCGCATGAGCGGCGCCGACTGCGACGCCCGCCGCGGCACTCGCCGCCGTCGCCGGCCCTCCCGCCGAGCCGTCGTCGTCTCCGGCGCGTGCCGAGACGAGACCTCCACCAAACCGAAAGGAAGCACTCCCATGCCCTTCGTCACCACCCAGGACGGCGTCGACATCTTCTACAAGGACTGGGGGCCGAAGGACGCCCAGCCGATCGTCTTTCATCACGGCTGGCCGCTGTCGTCGGACGACTGGGACACCCAGATGCTGTTCTTCGTCCAGCGTGGCTTCCGTGTCGTCGCGCATGATCGCCGCGGCCACGGCCGCTCGACCCAGGTGAGCGGTCCGCACGACATGGATCACTACGCCGCCGACGCCTTCGCGGTGGTCGAGCATCTCGACCTGAAGAACGCCGTCCATATCGGCCACTCGACCGGCGGCGGCGAGGTCGCCCGCTACGTCGCCAAGCACGGCCAGCCGTCCGGCCGCGTCGCCAAGGCCGTGCTCGTGGCCGCCATTCCGCCGCTGATGCTGAAGACCGAGAAGAACCCAGGCGGCCTACCGATCGAGGTGTTCGACGGATTCCGCGCCGCGCTTGCTGCCAACCGCGCGCAGTTCTATCTCGACGTCGCCTCCGGCCCGTTCTACGGGTTCAATCGTGCGAGCGCCAAGGTGTCGCAGGGCGCCATCCAGAACTGGTGGCGTCAGGGCATGATCGGCGGCGCCAAGGCGCATTACGACGGCATCAAGGTGTTCTCGGAAACCGACCAGACCGAGGATCTGAGAGCCATCACGGTGCCGACGCTCGTCATGCACGGCGACGACGATCAGATCGTGCCGATCGAGGATTCGGCGAAGCTCGCCGTCAAGCTGCTGAAGAACGGGACGTTGAAGGTCTATCCGGGCTTCCCGCACGGCATGCTCACCACGCACGCCGACGTGATCGATCCCGATCTGCTCGCCTTCATCAAGAGTTGACGACGGCTTCGGCCACCGAACAGCCTCGCGTCACGTTCCGCTCATGCCCGCGCAAGCGGGCATCCAGGGTCTCTCTCCGCCGTGCCGCCCCTGGATCCCCGCCTGCGCGAGGACGAGCGGAGGCCGTGCGCCATGTCGTGAGCCATGCCGTGAGCCGTCATGCACGGGCTCGACCCCGGCGAAGACGCCGAGACAATCAGCCGACGGGACGAAGAGAATGCCCGATCTGAAAGCCTATCTCCTGTCGCTCGGCGCCGGCCTTTTGGTCGGCGTCGTCTACAGCGCCATCGGCGTGCGCTCGCCGGCGCCGCCCACCATCGCGCTGATCGGCCTGCTCGGCATCCTGCTCGGCGAGCAGATCGTGCCGGTCGTGAAGCGGCTGATCGGCGGGCACGACGTCGCCGGTTTCGTCCGCACGACCTGCGCCGAGCACGTGCTCGGCCCGCTTCCGGGCGGCGAGCCCGCCGTGTCCCGTGGTCCGGCCTCCCGGAGTCCGGCCAGGAGCGACGAGCCGTCCTGATCACGAGCCCGCCGCGATCCCGATAAGACCCCCGAACCGGGAGACCCGCCGTGGTGAAACACCCCGACCGCCGGACCGTCGTCGGCACGCTCGTCGCCCTCGCCGCCGGCCTTTCCACGAGAGACAGCGTGACCGCTCAACCCGCCTCGCCCCCCGACCTCGTCCTGTTCAACGGCAAGATCACGACGCTCGACCGCGGCGCGCCGGAGGCGTCCGCGGTCGCGATCAGGGACGGCCGCTTCGTCGCGGTCGGCAGCGATCGCGACGTGATCGCGCTCGCCGGCCGGCGGACGCGCCGAATCGATCTGCGCGGCCGCCGAGCGATCCCGGGCCTGATCGACAGCCACATGCACATCATCCGCGGCGGCCTGAACTACAACATGGAACTGCGCTGGGACGGCGTGCGCTCGCTCGGCGACGCGATGCGGATGCTGAAGGACCAGGTCGATCGCACGCCCGCGCCGCAATGGGTCCGGGTCGTCGGCGGATTCACCGAGCATCAGTTCGCCGAGAAGCGGCTGCCGACCCTCGAGGAGATCAACGCGGTCTCGCCCGACACGCCGGTGTTCATCCTGCATCTCTACGACCGTGCGCTGTTGAATGGCGCCGCGCTGCGCGCCGTCGGCTACGGCAAGGACACGCCGGCACCGCCCGGCGGCGAGATCGTCCGTGACGCGGCCGGCAATCCGACCGGGCTGCTGGTCGCGAAACCCAACGCGACGATCCTGTACGCGACGCTCGCCAAGGGACCGAAGCTGCCGCCGGAGTATCAGAAGAACTCGTCGCGGCACTTCATGCGCGAAGTGAACCGGCTCGGCGTGACCAGCGTGATCGACGCCGGCGGCGGCTTCCAGAACTACCCCGAGGATTACGCGATCATCGAGGAGCTGCACCGCGAGGGCCAGCTCACGGTACGCATCGCCTACAATCTGTTCACCCAGAAGCCCAAGGAGGAGCTGAAGGACTTCGCCTCCTGGGCCGGCCAGGTGAAGCCCGGGCAGGGCGACGACACCTATCGGGCGAACGGCGCCGGCGAGATGCTGGTCTATTCGGCCGCCGACTTCGAGGACTTCCGTGTCGAGCGTCCCGAGATGCCCCCCTCGATGGAGGGCGACCTCGAGCCGGTGATTCGGCTGCTCGCCGAGAAGCGCTGGCCGTGGCGCCTGCATGCCACCTACAACGAGACCATCTCGCGCGCTCTCGACGTGTTCGAGACGGTGAACCGCGACATACCATTCGATGGGCTGCATTGGTTCTTCGATCACGCCGAGACGATCGACGACCGCAACATCGATCGCATCGCGGCGCTCGGCGGCGGCATCGCGGTCCAGCACCGCATGGCGTTCCAGGGCGAAGACTTCGTCGCCCGCTACGGCGCGCGCGCCGCCGAGCGCACTCCGCCGGTGCGGCGCATGCTGGCCGCCGGCGTGCCGGTCGGCGCCGGAACCGACGCGACCCGCGTCGCCTCCTACAATCCGTGGGTCTCGCTCTCGTGGCTCGTCACCGGCAGGACGCTCGGCGGCCTGCCGCTCTATCCGGCCGCCAACCGGCTCGATCGCGCGACCGCGCTGCGGCTGTGGACCGAGGCGAACACCTGGTTCTCGACCGAGCCCGGCAAGAAGGGCCAGGTCAAGGCCGGCCAGCTCGCCGATCTCGCCGTACTGTCGGACGATTTCTTCGCGGTGCCCGAGGACACGATCCAGGACATCACCTCGGTGCTGACGCTGCTCGGCGGGGCGCCCGTGCACGGTGACAAGGAGTTTTCCGATCTGGCCCCGCCGCTGCCGCCGGCGATGCCCGACTGGTCGCCGGTGCGCCGCTTCGGCGGTTATCAGATGCGGGCCGAAGCCGGTGGGTCGCGTCGGGCCTTCGTCGCCGAAAGCGTCACGGCGGCGGCCGCCGGCGCCTGCGGCTGCGCCACCGGCTGCGGCGTTCACGGTCACGCGCATGCATCCGCCTGGGCCGCGGACATGCCGGTGTCGGACGCGCGATCCTTCTGGGGGGCGCTCGGCTGCTCCTGCTGGGCGTTCTGATCGCGATCCGTGACACGTGCTCCGATCGATCGGCTCGGCTCGGCTCGGCCAGGATCCTCTCCCGAACGGCCAGCTCGAGCACAGGTCTCACGATGCATGGGTCGGCCGCACGGGGACGATGGTGCGGGCGTTCTCCGACGATGCGGCGAGCGTGGCGCGGCTCCGTCTCCCCGGCGGCGAGAGGGCCGGGGTGAGCGGGGTCGACGCCGGCTGGATCATCGAGCGGGCGGCCCGTCCGACCCGCTGCGCTCCGCGCGTCGACCTCTCCGCGGCCGGGCGAGGTGAAGGCCACACCAGCGTCGGGTCTCCGAACTGATCACCGGGACACTGTATAGGAGGTACCATGAGCGAATTTGCGTTACCCGCCCCCGTCGCCCGCCTGTTCGGGTGTCCGGGGCTCGACTATCTGCTCCGACTGGCGCTCGCGGCGCCGTTCCTGATCAGCGGCGTCGTCAAGCTTTTGGACTTTTCCGGCGCCACCGCCGAGGTGGCCGGGCTCGGCGTCCAGCCGGCGGCGCCGATCGCCGTGGCCGTGATCGTGACCGAACTCGTCGGGTCCGCCCTGTTCCTCACCCGCCGCCTGTGCTGGCTCGGGGCCGGGCTGCTGGCCGGCTTCACGGTCGCCGCCACGCTGCTCGCGCACGCGTTCTGGACCTTCGACGGGCCGGAGCGCGCCCGCCAGGCGGCGACCTTCTTCGAGCACGTCGCGATGGTCGGCGGGCTGGTGACGGCGGCGCTGCTCGCCGCCCGTCCGCGTCGGCCGGGATGACGGCGCCCCGGGATCACGAGTCTTCGGCGGGTCGCTCGCTTTCAACATCGCGCGGGCGGTCGGCCCGGCGCTCGGTGGCGTCACGCTGGCCGCCTTCGGAGCCGCCGTCACCTACGGGCTCGACGTCGCGAGCTACGTCGTGGTCATCGGCGCCCTGATCTGGTGGCGGCTCGGCACGGCGGCCGACGACGCGCTGCGCGAGCATTTCGGCGGGGTGCTGCGGGCCGGCCTTCGCTTCGCGGGATCGAGCCCCGACATGCACCGCCTGCTGTGGCGTACCGTGCTGTTCTTCCTGTTCGCCAGCGCCGTGTGGGCGCTTCTGCCGCTGGTCGCCCGCCAGGAGCTCGGCGGCAGTCCCGGCTTCTACGGCCTGATGCTGGGCGGCGTCGACGCCGGGCCATCCTCGGCGCGCTGCTGTTGCCGCGGCTGCGCGCCGCGGTCGGGCAGGATCGGCTGGTGCTCGGCGCCTCGCTCGTGACCACGGCGGCGACCATCCTGCTCGCCCCGGCGCCGATCCTCGGAGACGGGAGGCGGGCGCGGCCGGTGACCGGGTGAACCGCTGCACCGGGACGACGTCGGTGCGAGCACCGGGCCGAGTCCCGCTTCGCGCTCGTGCCCCGCGCTCGTGCCCCGCGCTCACGGCCCGCGCGGAAACCTCGCGGATGCTTCAGACGGCGTCCGTCCGGCCCTGCAGAATGGCGTGAAGCCGATCGATCTCGACGCGAGTCTCGGCCGCGATGCGCGCCAGGACGCGGTTCTCGTCCTCGAGGATCTTCATGTAACGATTCCGGACATCCTCTCGGAGCGTCGTACCGAGAGCCTGCACGTCGCGTTCGTGCTCGGCTTTCGGGGCGTCGTCCGGGGGCAGAAACCAGTCCAGAGGCCGAGCCATCGATCACCTCACACCCATCACCGGACCGCATGTCGAGGGAGAAGGCCGCCCGCCGGGTCTTCGGCAACGATTAGCAACGCTCGGCAACATCGCAGTGACATTCCTGCGAGCACCGAGAGGTTTTCCCAGCGTCGGCGGAACGGCGCTCCACGCGATGCCGCGGTCGATCAGGGCGGTACTTTGGATTCGCGGGATACGGGCGGATGGGCCCGCGTCGTCAGAATGCGTTGCGTTGACGGAGAACCTCGACGACGGTCCTCACCATCACCTGGAGGTCGATCCAAACGCTCCAGTTGGCGACGTACCAGAGGTCGAGTGCGACGCGCTGTTGCATCAGCTCGAGGCGCGGCG
This sequence comes from Rhodoplanes azumiensis, assembly GCF_042682915.1. Classification (NCBI taxonomy): domain Bacteria; kingdom Pseudomonadati; phylum Pseudomonadota; class Alphaproteobacteria; order Hyphomicrobiales; family Nitrobacteraceae; genus Rhodoplanes; species Rhodoplanes azumiensis. The sequence continues at coordinate 34,904 of NZ_JBHUIW010000019.1, forward strand.
TTCCCCCGCGGAAGCCGTGCACCTGCGCCCAGCCCGTGATTCCGGGCTTCATGTGATGGCGGAACGCGTAGTTCGCGATCATCTTGCCGTAGTACTCGTCATGGGCGATCGCGTGCGGACGCGGCCCGACGATCGACATCTCGCCGCGCAGGACGTTGAAGAGCTGCGGGAGCTCGTCGATGCTGGTGCGGCGAAGGACGGCCCCGAGCCGGGTGACACGGGGGTCGGCGACCTGGGCCTGGACGACAGTCGCGCCGTCCTCCATCACCGTCATGGTGCGGAACTTGTAGATCAGGAACGGCCGACCGTTGAAGCCGTGGCGCCGCTGGCGGAACAGCACGGGGCCGGGCGACTCCAGCTTGATCGCGACGGCGGTGGCGAGCATCAGGGGCGACAGGACGAGGAGGGCCGTCGCCGCGATCCCGACGTCGACGACGCGCTTCACGGTCTGCTCCAGCGCGGTGAGCGGGGCGCGCTGCGTCTCGACCAGGTAGGCGTGCCGGCAGGGGCCGGCCTGCCGCTGCAGGACGGTCGAGACGGCGCGGTCGGGCAGCAGCCAGACCGCCAGCGGCACGCTGCGCAGCTCCTCCATCACGACCTCGAGCTGGGCCGTGCTGGTCCAAGGCAGCGCGACGACGATGCTGTCCACGGTCTCGTCGAAGCTGGTGCGGATCCGCGCGACGGCGCGCTCGACGGCAGCGCGTTGGGCGCGTGAGACGTGCACGGTCCCGTCGTCGGGCGGCAGCGTGATGCGGTCGACCTCGGCGATGCCGTAACGGACCAGGAGGTCGCGCCAGCCGAACTGGGCGAGCTCGTCCGCGGTTCCGATCAGCACGGCGCGCCGCCCGCTGATGGTGCCGTCCGCCAGCGCGCTGCGCAGCCGTCGCTTGGCGAGCCGACGCCATCCGACGAGCGCGATCCAGCCGACGAGGCCCAGCGCGAGGGTCGAGCCGCGCGACACTTCGGGCCCCATCTTCAGGAGGAAGAGCGTGATCGCGACCATCAGCACGGCGAAGGCCCAGCTCGCCGAGACGGGCGTGTCGTCGGGCTGGTGACGCAGCAGGCTCTCCAGGCGATAGAGCCCGAAGTGATGGGCCGCGAGCGCGTAGGCGACGCCCGCGATCAGCCCGAGCCCCGCCTGGGACGCGACGTCGCCGGCCTCGCCGTGCGCCAGCATCGCGAAGGCGATGCTTCCGACCAGCCCGGCGCCGACGACGATCGCCAGGTCGCACAGGATGAACAGAAGGTCGATGCGGCCCGATGGAAGGCTCCGGCGGGGCGCGGCGGCGGACGCCACCGGGGCGAGGGACGGTTCGTGGACGATCGACAAGGGTGGACCCATGAAGAAAACGTTAATTTTATGAGATCGTCCGTAACATTACTCGGTTACAGTATCTTAACGTTTGTGTGATCCGGGACGTCGCCCGGGACCGGCGGGGAACAATGCGCCGCGGAGGGAACGCGGCCGGGATAGCCACGCATGCGGCGGCGCCGACCGTCGGCATGTCCGACGTCGAAAGTCACGCGAATGGCGCCTCGCGCCACCATGTCATGATGTCTTCACGATGATATCCCATTGAAGCGGCATGCGACCGCGAACCGACCGATCGATCCGATCGATCCGATCGATCGGATCGGTGTCGAGCGGTCGGTGCGGCGGCAGTGGATTCGCCGACAGTGGATGCACCGACAGTGGATTCGCCGACAGTATCGCTCATGCGTGGAGCCACCGTGTCGAGAAGCGATCTCCCATCGCGGGATCAAGCGGAGGCCACCGGCTCGCTCGCCGAACTGCTCGAGCAACTCGTCGGGATCCTGCGGCGTCAGGCCGTCGTTGTGATCGGTGCGGTGGCCGCGAGCCTCGCGATCGGTGTCGCCTATCTGATCGTCACGCCGCCGATGTTCACGGCCACGGCGACGCTGCTGATCGACAGCAGCAAGGCGAAAGGGCCGCCGGGCCAGCCGACCGCGGTGAGCGACTATTCGTCCGACGCCGCGCTGATCGAGTCGCAGGTCGAGATCCTGAAGTCGCGCAGCATCGCGCTCGCGGTCGTCGAGCAGCTCTCGCTCGCCGAGACGCCGGAGTTCGCCGCGCCGCGCCGCGGCGTGCTGCTCGCCGCGCTGGGCCTGTCCGGCGGCGGCTCCGCGGGTCGGGCCGGATCGACCGTGCAGGCGGCCGTCGACGTCTTCCTGGAGAACCGGTCGGTCGTGCGGGTCGGCAAGACCTATGCGCTGGACATCAGCTACACGTCGCGGGATCCGGTGCGGGCCGCGACGATCGCCAACGCGCTCGCCGAGGCCTACATCGTCGATCAGCTCGACGCCAAGTATCAGTCGACGCGGCGGGCCAGCGGCTGGCTGCAGGCGCGCCTGGAGGAGCTCAAGACACAGGCGGTGGCGGCCCGCCAGGCCGTGCTCGACTACAAGGAAAAGAAGAACATCGTCGACATCGGCGGCGCGCAGACGGGCGGCGAGGGCGGCGGTGACGGCCGCCTGGTGACCGAGCAGCAGCTCTCCGAGCTGAACACGCAGCTCGTCAACGCGCGTGTCGCGACCGGGGAGGCGAAGGCGAAGCTCGATCGCATCGAGGACATCCTCGCGCGCGACGTGGACGATGGCACGGTCGCCGAGTCGCTGCGCAGCGACGTCGTCAACTCGCTGCGCAAGAGCTATCTCGACCACGCGACCCGCGAGGCGAGCTGGTCGGCCCGCTACGGGCAAGATCACGCCGCCGCGATCGAGCTGCGTGCCAAGATGAACGAGCTGCGCCGGGCGATCCGCGACGAGCTCGGCCGGATGGCGGCCGGCTTCCGCAGCGATTACGAGATCGCCCGCGCCCGCGAGCAGAACCTTCAGAAGGCGCTGGCCGGCCTGGTCTCCGAGGGCCAGCTCACCAATCGGGATCGCCTCGGCCTGATCGATCTCGAGAGCAGCGCCAAGGTCTATCGCACGATTCACGACACCTTCCTGCAGCGCTACATGGAGGCGATCCAGCAGCAGTCGTTCCCCTTCACCGAGGCGCGCGTGATCGGCGCCGCCGATCCGCCGACCCGCAAGAGCCGACCGGCGACCTCGCTGGTCCTGGCGATCGCGGGCACGATGGGCCTGATGGCCGGCTTCGGTATCGCGGCGCTGCGCGAGGGCTTCGACAAGAGTATCCGAACGCGGCGGCAGATCGAGACCGGGCTCGGCACGGCGTGCCTGTGCGTGCTTCCGACCGTGCGGGCCGCCGGCGAGAGCCGGTCGGCGCGATGGTCCTGGTCGAGGCCGCTGCCGCGGTCCGCCCGGCGCGCGGGGGACGGCGGTGTCGCGGCGCGGGGGGCCGGTGAGGGGGTCGACGCCGATCGCCAGGGTGAGGATCCGGTGGACAGGCCCCACGTGGTCGCCTGGAGCGACCCGACCAAGCGGCTTGCCGTGAAGCAGCCGTTGTCGGCCTTCGCCGAGGGGCTGCGCGCCGTCAAGGTGGCGGTCGAGCTCGCCGGCGCGATCGAGCGGCGCACCGTGATCGGCGTCACCTCGTCGCTGCCGGGGGAGGGCAAGTCGACCGTGGCGGCCAATCTCGCCGGCCTGATGGCGCATGCCGGCAAGCGGGTGATCCTGATCGACGCCGATCTGCGCAACCCGACCTTCGCCGATTGCCTCGCGCCGATCCCCGCGAAGGGCCTCGCCGACGTCCTCGACGACGGCTGCGACGTCACCGCCGCGATCGTCACGGATCCGGAGAGCGGCCTGTCGATCCTGCCGGCGCTGCCGGACGACGCGCGCGTGCACACCGACGAAATCGTCGCCTCGCCGCAGTTCCGGGCGCTGCTCGACCGGCTCGCGGCGCGTTACGACTGGGTGGTCGTCGACCTGCCGCCGATCGGCCCGGTGGTCGACGTGCGCGCGGCCGCGCAGGCGATCGGATCCTTCGTGTTCGTGATCGAATGGGCACGGACGCCGCTCGGCGTCGCGCAGGCCTGCTTCGCGGCGGCGCCGGAGGTGCGCGACCGGATGATCGGCGCGATCCTCAACAAGGCCGATCTCGCCCGGCTCGACCGCTTCGAGCCGCACATGCGCTACGGTCGTGACGGCTACTATGTCGGCGGACGGCGCGCGGCCGTCGTCACGGCCGGCCCGCGCGCCCGCGACCGCGAGGCGTGATCCACCCGGCCCGCATGCGCCCGCGTCGCTGCCGGGCGCTCGTCGCCGTGCGCTCGTCGTCGGGCGCTCGTCGCCGGGCCGCGATTGGCACAGTCTCCACCGTTCGTCGATCCTTGTCGTCTGCGTTACATCGAACCGTTGTTACGTGACGCTCGCCGGACGAGCGAACTTCATGGTCGGGTCGGCGACCGTGCCGACGAGCGAGGAAAGACGTGCGATGGCTGCGATCCTGGGGCTGAACTTGCATCACGCGGATTCCTCCGCCGCGCTGGTTCTCGACGGCAAGCTCGTCGCAGCCGTCGCGGAGGAGCGGTTCGGGCGCCGCGTCAAGCACGACTCGGCGTTTCCGGCGCAGGCGATCCGGGCCGTGCTCGACATCGCCGGCATCACGGTGCGCGACCTCGACGTCGTCGCGGTGCCGCGCGACACGACGAAGAGCCGCGCCGCCCGGATCCGCCACGTCCTCGCGAATCCGGTGTCCGGAACCCGCGCCGCGCTGGAGCATCTGCGGCGGGCGCGGCGCGAGACCGGCCTGATGGACTGGGTCGCCGCGGCCTGCGACGTCGGCCGTGAGAGCGTCACGGCGCGGGTCGTGAACGTCGAGCACCATCTCTCGCACATCGCCAGCGCATACTACTGCTCGCCCTTCGAGACGCTCACGGCGGGCTTCTCCTACGACGGCAGCGGCGACTTCGTCAGCGCCATGGCGGCGCGCTGCGAGGGCACGCGGATCGAGCCGATCGCGCGCGTGAACCTGCCGGACAGCCTGGGCTTCTTCTACACGGCCTGTTGTCAGTTCATCGGTTTCGACGAGTTCGGCGAGGAGTACAAGGTGATGGGCCTCGCCCCGTTCGGCGAGGACGCCTACGCGGCGCAGATGCGCGAGCTCGTGACGACGCCGGACGGCGGCTGGTTCCGCCTCGCTTCCGGCTGTTTCGGCATGCACGGCGGCGGCGAGTCGGGCCGCCTCGACGAGCGCGGCCGCATCGCGATGGGGCGGCTCTTCACCGACAAGTTCGCGGCCCGTTTCGGGGCGCCGCGCCTGCGCGGCAGCGAGGTGACGCAGCGCGATCGCGACATCGCACGCTCCTGCCAGGTTCGCTTCGAGGACGTGGCGATGCACTGCTTCCGCAAGCTGCACGACCTCGTGCCGTCGCGGCAGATCGCCTATGCGGGCGGATGCGCCCTCAACGGCGTCGCCAATGCGCGGCTGCTGCGCGACACTCCGTTCGAGCAGCCCTATCTCCAGGCGGCCGCGTCCGACGAAGGGCTCGCGCTCGGCGCCGCGCTGTGGGCGTGGCACAACGTTCTCGGCGGTCGCGAGCGGTTCCACATGACGCACGCCTATTGGGGCCCGGACTACGACGACGCCGTCGTTCGTGCCGCGGCGGACCAGGCGAACCTGCCCGTGCACCGGATCGCGCCCGACCGCGTCGCCGACATGGCGGCCCGCTTGCTCCGCGCCGGCCTCGTGATCGGCTGGTATCAGGGGCGCTCCGAATGGGGACCGCGGGCGCTCGGCAACCGCTCGATCCTGGCCGACCCGACCCGGCCGGAGATCAAGGATCTGATCAACGCCAAGATCAAGCGCCGTGAGATGTTCCGGCCGTTCGCGCCGACCGTGATCCACGAGGAGACCGGCACCTATTTCGAACAGTCGGTGTTCAGCCCGTTCATGATGCACGTGGTGAAGATCCGCCCCGCGTGGCGCGACCGGCTTCCCGGCGTCACCCATGTCGACGGCACCGGCCGCCTGCAGAGCATCAAGCGCGAGACCAATCCGCGCTACTACGATCTGATCGCCGCGTTCGGCCGGCTGTCCGGCGTCTCGATGGTGCTGAACACGAGCTTCAACGAGAACGAGCCGATCGTCGACACGCCGGCCCAGGCGATGAGCTGCTTCCTGCGCACCGGCCTCGACGTCATCTGCCTCGGCGATTACGTCCTGGCCAAGCCGGAGCACGAGGCCGTGGTGCGTGATCTCCTGGCCGAGCCCGTGGCCTGACGGTCCGTGCGGCTCCCGGCACGCCCGCCTTACGCCGGCGGAGGTCATCAGGAGGGGCACCTCCACGCGAGGTCGGGGCCGGTGTCGTCGGCCCTGCTCCTCTCTGTCGCCTTCTGGGCGTGGTGGGCGTTCATTCACTTTCCCCGTATCGGCGCGGAGCCGGAGACCGGGAACGTGGCGTCGTTCGGGCTGTTTCAGATCCTCGGATGGGGCCTGTTCGTCGCCACCGCCGTCGTCCTCTATCCGAGGCGCGTGCTGCGCGCGGCGGGAGCGTTCGAAGCCCCGCAAACCGTGATGCTGGCGCTGATCGGCGCGGCCCTCGTGCTGCAGTTCCACGGCGACGAGCAGGACGTGCTGGCGGGCATCGGATACACGCTCGTCCTCCTCGCCACGATCGCGGCGCTGGCCGTGGTGTGGACGCTCGACATCGCCGCGCTGTCGCTCCTGGCGGCCGGTGCCGCCGGCGTGATCGTGCTGTTCGGCCTCTCGGCGATCGCCGTGCTCGGCCTGCCGGAGGGGCGCGCGCTGGGGGGCATCCATCCGAACACGGTCGGGGCGTCGATGCTGTCGGGCTTCGTGCTCGCGCAGTTCCGTACCGGACCCGTGATGGTGGCGATCCGGGTGATGTGCCTGGTGCTCGCCGTGCTGGTCAGCTCGCGTTTCGCCGTCCTGGGCTGCACGATCGCCTTCGTCGTGCGCGAGCTTCTCTACCGGCCGCTCGGTCCCAAGCTGATCGCGGGCTTCGCCGCCGTCGTCGCGGCGGCCGTGCTGTTCGGCCCACAGATCACCGCGATCCTCGCGGTCGACGACCCGATGCGCAATTTCGACTCCGGCATCAGCGGTCGAGAGGACTTGTGGTTGAACGCCCTGAAGTCGATCGTGGACTATCCGCTCGGCATCGGCTTCAAGCGCGCGAGCCCGCTGGAAGGCGGCCACAACGGCTATCTGAAGATCGTCGTCGAGTTCGGCGTGACGGGCGGCATCCTGATGATCGTCGCGCTCGTCGCCGCCTGTGCGGCGGCCGTCGCGCGAGCCTTCGGGGCGACGCCCCTCGATCGCCGTCTTATCCTCGCGGCGCGCGCGGGCGGCCTCTGTGCCTATGCGTTCGGAACGTTCTTCGAGCCGCAGATGTTCAATTTCGGCGACACCCACGGCGTGATGGTGCTGCTGCTGTTGTTCGCGCCGGTCCGGGACATCGCGGGCCCGGTCTTCCGGACGGCGACGCCGTCGGTGGGCGCGCCCGCGCCCGCGTCATCGAGATGACGCCGCCATATCATACGAGCGTTACGTTCGGCTCGTCTAACATGGCGTCGCGCGGCGCCCTCGGGCTCGCGGGCGCGCTCGCAGGCGAGCCCGAGTTCCGGTCGCGCGATCTCGACCCGAAGGCGTAACCAAGGACTCCACCGATGACCTCGCTCTCCGCTTTCCGCCACGTCGAAACCGGCGCGGCGCGGCGCCTGGCGTTCGCGATCGCCGCCGCCCTGTTGATCGGCTCGGCGGGTGCCGCGCCGGCCCAGACCGCGGGCAGGGATCCGGTGGTGCTGCGCGTCGACGGCGTCGAGATCCGCGAGAGCGATCTGCGGCTCGCCGACGAGGATTTCGGGCGCAGCCTGCCGAGCGACGACCCGGAGCGGCGGCGCGACTATCTGATCACGTTCCTGACCGATCTCACCGTCTTGCACAAGGCGGCGGTCGAGCAGAAGATCGGGGACGAGGCGGATCTGGTGCGCCGCATGGAGTTCACCCGCAAGAAGGCGCTGATGAACAAGCTTCTCGAGACGACGGCGACCAACGCCGTCACCGAGGAAAGCGTCCGGCGCAAGTACGAGGAGGCGGTCGCCAGCGTCAAGCCGGAGACGGAGTATCACATCCGCAACATGCTGTTCCGCTTCCCCGACAAGACCGACAAGGCGGCCGTGGCCGCGGCGGAGGAGAAGGCCAAGGCGGCGCTGAAGCGGTTGGAGAACGGCGAGGATTTCGAGACGGTCACGATCGCCCTGACGGAGAGCGAGCCGGGCCGGCGCGAGGGCGGCGACCTCGGCTTCCGCACCCGCAACGAGATGGGCAAGGAATACGCCGAGGTGGTCATCGGACGACCGAAAGGCGCCGTCGTCGGCCCGATCTGGACCGAGTTCGGCTGGCATGTCGTCAAGCTCGAGGACGAGCGTCTGCGCAAGCCCGCCGATCTCGACACCATCCGCGACCGCCTGAAGACGTTGATCGCGCGCCAGGCCCAGCTCGCCCTGGTCGACGGGCTGCGCAAGAAGGCGAAGGTCGAGCGGCTCGACAAGCCCGCGGCGGATGCTTCGCCGGCCGCGGCCGGCACGACCGGAGCCGGCGCGGCGCCCAAGTAGCGATGCCGAAGACGGGACGCACGACGCGGCTGACGGCAGAGCGGAACGTCGTGACGCGGCGACGCTGGACGACGATCGCCGTCCTGCTCGCGGCGACCGTGCGGTCCGCGGCGGCTGCCGCCGACCCGGTGGTGTTCTGGCACAACGATCCGGTCGGGCCCGACGATGCCGTTCTGGTCTCCGGCGCCGACCTCGACGTGGTGACGGCGGCGCGCATCGCGCGGATCGACGATGCCGGGCACGTCGGCAACGCGACCGCGCTCGAGCTTCTGCAACGGACGCCGGGCTCGTTCAAGTTCGTGGTTCCGGCCGCGTTCGCCGCGGGCCTCTACCGGGTCACGCTGACTCACGCCGGTGGTGAGGTGACGATCCGGCTCAATGCACCGGTCGTCTACTGGCTGCAGGCCGAAGGCGGGGACACGGTGGCGCCGGGCGGCTGGCTGCGCGTGTTCGGGCGCGACATCGTCAGGCGTTCGGAGCGGGCGCGTCTGCGGCTGGTGCCCGAGGCCGCCGGTCCGCCGGTCGAGCTCGCTCCGGCGCAGGGCGATCTCTGGAGCGCGCGCTTCGTCGTTCCGGATGCGATCCGGGCCGGGGCCTACAAGGTCGAGATCTTCAACGGCGAGGGAGCCGCGCGAGACGTGGTCGAGGCCGGGCGCGTGACGGTGCGGCCGCGCGCCGAGGCGGGCGGGCGCACCTACGACGTCCGCGCTTACGGGGCCGTCGGCGACGCGAGCCGGGACAGCACGCGGGCGATCGCGAGCGCCCTGGAGACGGCGGGGCGCGACGGTGGAGGAACCGTCTATCTGCCGCGCGGTCGTTATCTGGTCTCGGACCGGCTCGAGATTCCGCCGGGCGTCACGCTCGCCGGCGAGCGCACCGATCTCGTCAGCCTCGTCTGGCCGGACCTCGCCACGCCACCCGACGCGCTGATCAAGGGCTTCACGCGCTTCGGCCTGCGCGATCTCACCGTGTATGCCTCGAATCATCGCCACGTCGTCTCCGGTGGGTTCACGGGGGGCGACGCCGCCGAGCCCGATTCCGCCGACATCGAGATCCGGCGCGTCCGCATTCGCGCCTCGGCCTTCTTCGGGCACCTGCGGCCCGACGAGGCGGCGGCGCGGACGGCGCGGCTGGCGGCGAGTTTTCCGGGCCAGCTGGCGCCCGACACGCTCCGGCTGAGCGGTCGGCGGATCGTGGTGGCGGACTGCGACATCCTCGGCACCGGCCGCTCGCTCCATCTGCTCGGAGCGCGCGACGCCGTCGTCACGGGCAACACGCTGGCTGCCGGCCGCTACGGCAGCTACGAGATCGTCGGCGCCGATCGCCTGATCTTCGAGGACAATCGGGTGATCGGGGGCGATCTGCAGGCGTCCGGCGGATCCTTCAACGCGAATGCGCCGACCGTCACGACGTCACGGAACATCTTCGTGTCCGGGAACACCTTCAAGGGGTTCTACGGTCACGATCGCGAGGCGGTGACGTCGGACGCGCCGGGTGGCTACTATCTCGGTGCCGCGAGCACGCTTGCGCCGGACACGCTGTCGCTCGACGGCGAGCCGTCCGATCCGGCGCTGCGCAACCTGCCGAACCCCGAGAGGCTCGGCGTCGGTGCGGTCGTGATGGTCGTCGAGGGACGCGGGACCGGAGCGTCGGGGCGGGTCGCGCGGTTCGAGAGGAGCGGCACGCCGGCGCGGCTTCGCGTCCGGTTGGAGCGCCCGTTGCCGGTTGCGCTCGACGCCACCTCGGTCGTCACCATCGTCAAGGCGCAATCGAACTATCTGGTCGTCGGGAACAGCTTCGAGGACACCGGGCCGGCCGTGCAGAGCTACGGCACCGGGCTCGACCATGTCGTGGCGGAGAACCGTGCGGTGCGCACCGCGGGCTATCTCGTCACCGGCCTCTATTATCATCACATGCAGCCCGGCTGGCGCGTGCAGGTGCTCGACAATCGCATTCTCGAAGGGAACGTCTACCGCGCCATCCACGAGCGCAGCGATCTCGCCTTCGAGGCGGCGATCGCCGTGCAGGGGCTGCAGCCGAGCAACGCGCCCGGCCGGCCGCCGCTGGTTCAGGGCGTGATCGTCCGCGGCAACCGTCTCGACGAGGATGCCCATATCGCGGTCCGGGGCTACGTCGCCGCGTCGCCCGGCGTGCGCGACGTGATCGTCGAAGGCAACACCATCGGGGCGTCACGCGACGGCCTGGTGGTCGACGTCGGCGTCGCCGGCGCGTTGGTCCGCCGTAACACCGTGAGACGCATTCCGCGGTGAGGCGTTCCGCGTCAGGCGCGAGCCGGTCCGGCCGCGTCGACGGAGTTCGCGGCGCACCCGGCCGTGGCGCTCGTGGCGCTCGTAGCGCTCCCCTTCAGCAGTCCGACGACGATCGCCAGCGCGACCGCATGAGACAGGATCTCGCCGGCCAGGAAAGCCAGGATGCCCCAAGCGCCGACCAGCAGCCAGCTCGTGGCGACATTGGCGGCGGCGCCGACCGTCGCGGCGACCGCGATGCCCACGAAGGAGCCGCGGGCCGCGAGGCCCTGCGACAACAGGATCGGCAGATAGGCGGTCAGCAGCGTGGGGGCGAAGGCGAGGAGAACCCACGCCACCGTGCCGAGCCGCCCCAGTTGCGGCACCACGTCGAGGACGACGGCGGCCGCGGCGGCGAGCAGCGTGAGTCCGACGGCGCTCGACAGCGTGAGAATCTGTGCGGTGACGGCGGCGCGCACCGGCGCCGCCTGCGGCCGCAGCATGGTCCGCACGAGGCCCGGGAACTCGGCACGCAGCACGAACGAGACGATCAGGGCGAGCCCCGTGACGATCTGCTTGACGTAGACGAAGAGCGCGGTCGTGTCGGCGCCGAGATACGCGGCGCTGAGCAGCAGCTGAACCCGCGCCGGCGCCTGGCTCGGCAGGAACTGGAGCTGCATCGCGATCCCGTCACGGAACGCGCGACCGAGGCCCGCCCGCGACAGCCCGTGCCAGCGCGGAACGACACCGTGCCGCGCCAGCACGAGCCACTGGACCGTGACCGTCACGACGTAGCCGAGCGAGAAGGCGGTGCCGACAATCCCGCCGGCGAGAGCAGGCGGGGCGGCATGCGCCACGACGAGCCCGAGGCCGCAGGCCGTGTAGGCTGCCGCACCCGTGACGCCGCTCAGCCCACTGGCGCCGCGGCCGTCCAGCAAGCCGATCGGGTTGGCGGTCCAGATCGCCAGGCCGGGCAGGGCGAGCAGAACGAAGTCGCGCGAGAACGTGCTCGGTGCGAAGGCGGCGACATAGACGAGCGCACAGGTGATCACGATCGCCGCCATCACGAGACGAAACGCCGTGGTCTCGAAGAACAGGCGCCAAACCTGGTCGTCCGTCTGGCGCCCCGCCACGCTCGCTGCGACATGGCGGGCCAGGATCGTCGCCGCGCCGCCGTCCACGAGGATGATGGCGAGGATGGCGAAGGAATAATGCGTGCCGAAGCCCGCCAGCAGATCGAGGTCGCCGACCGCGGCGAGCCATGTCTGGGCCGCGAAGATCGAACCCTGCCCGGCCACGAAGCCGGTGAGAAGGAGGGCGACGTTCGCAGCGCGGGTCATCGTCTCTCGGCGGCGGAGGGTACGGACGGCGGCAAAGGTCGGCTGCGGCCATGAAACGCGACGACCGCGGTCGCGGCGGCGGCGAGCATCGCGGCCGCACGGGAACGCGGCGGCGCGCCGTTCAGGCCGCCGGCCGCGTCCCGCAGACGTAGATGTTCGCGCACAGGCTCGGGAACAGCCGCAGGATCCGGTCGCCGGCCGGGGTGAGCAGGCGGACGAAGCCGAACCGGGATTCGTAGCCGAGCCAGTTGCGACCGAATATCCTCACGTTCTCGAGCCCGAGCGACTTCGCGATGTAGGCCAGATCCTCGACGTCGGGCTCGCGGACATGACCGCGGAAGACATCGCTCTCCCACCAATCGGCCATCGTGCTCCACTTGCCGATGCCGAACGGCACGGTGAGTCGCTTGCGCAGGTTGACGCAGTTCGGAACGCCGAGGAAGAAGAAGCCACCCGGCTTCAGCGCGGCGACGCATTGCCGGAGCATCGCCTTGGGCGAGTGGTGCAGATGCTCGAGGCAGTCGAACGTGATCACCGCGTCCACCGAGCTCTCCTCCAGCGGCACCGAACTGAGGACGTCGCAGGAGCGGATCTCGACGCCGTCGCGCCGCTTCTGATCGAGGATCCACGCCGCGTCGGCGTACCCACGGTCGCCGAAGTCGTCGATCAGGAGGGTCCGGTATCCGAGCAGCGACAGCGCGTGGCAGCACGGCGTGAGCCCGCCGCCGATGTCGGCGACCGTGCCGCCTTTCGGAATCGCGCCGATCACGGTGTCCAGGCTGTCGGCGACGCGCTCGGAATGAGATGCCACGGAGGCGACGAGAGCCTGGTCGCGTGCGGGATCCGGGCTGTCGCTGCGCGGGCGATAGCGACTCACCGCGAGTGCGACAGCCTCGCGGACCGTGCGTGGCCGCATTGCGCCGGGCTCCCTGTCCGTAGCCGCGGAGAAGTCGGCGAGAGGCGTCGCGGCGAGGGGCTCGGCGGCGAGGGTCTCGGCGGCGGAGGGCTCGGCAGTGGAGAGCTCGGTAACGGAGGGCTCGGCGGCGAGCGTGGCGCCGTCGCTGGGATAATCGGCCATGTCGTACCTGTCCGTCGTTGCCGAATCTGTCGTTGCCGAACGACGGCATCGAGCGAGTAACGTATTGGTCGGCCTCGTATAGGAGGCTAACATTTCATCGCCATGACGGGGGCCGGTCGCCCGGTCTCCGCCGTCCCGCGGGCGGCGTCGCGCAGCGCGTCCGTGTAGCGTCGCGTGGCGATGCTGATCTCGTAGCGCCGCAAGAAGCAGGCGCGCGCCGCGCCGCGCATCCGGCCGATCCGCTCCGGGGGCGCCGACAGGAACGCCTCCAGCACGCGATGCACACCGTCGACGTCGTCGCTGTCGGCGAGGCCGGCGCCGTCGGCGGCGACGTCACGCCAGAGCGGTACCTTGTCGGTGATCAGCACCGGTGCGGCGGCGGCGAGCGCCTCGGCGACGACCATGCCGAAGCTCTCGCTGTGCGACGGCAGGACCATCGCGTCGCAGCTCCGCAACGCGCCCAGTTTGGCGTCGCCGGTCAGCATCCCGAGCCAGTGGATGCGCTCCGCGAGGCCGAGCGCCGCGGCTCGCCGCTGCAGCTCGGTGCGCCACCCGACCGGGTCCGGCCCGGCGATCACCAGATCGACGTCGCGCCGCTGCGCGGCGACGCGCGCGAAAGCCTCGACGAGGAGATCGCATCCCTTGATGGGATGGAGCCGTCCCAGAAACAGCAGGAAGCGCCGCTCGCGCAAGGCGGGGATGAGGCGTCCGAACGCCTCGACCTGGGCGGCCGGATCTCCGTCGGGCTCGGCGGTTCCGTAGCCGACGATGCGGTCCGGCGCGGCGAAGCGCCAGTCGCCGGCGCGCGCCCGGTTCCTCTCGTCCTCGGTGGCGAAGAGCACGGCGCGCGCCCGGTCGAGCAGCGGCTTCTCGATCAGGGCGAAGGACAGCCGCTTCGCCGCGTGCTTGACGGGATGGCGATGCAGGAGCCAGGGATCGAGCATCCCGTGCGCGAACACGACATAGGGGACGCCGCTGTCGATCAGCGTCCGACGGGCCGCGCAGACGGCGTAGTTCCACAATCCGTTGACGACCGCGACGTCGTGCTCGCACAGATTCTGGCGCAGCCAGGGAACCATCGTCGAGCCGAGGCCGTAACGCCGCCACGGCAGCCGGCTCGAACCGGCGCCGCCGGAGCGACCGAGCGCGACGATCGGAACCGGGATGTCGCGCAGCCACGGCTCGTTCGGCGGATCGAGCGTGACGATGCTGGTCTCGAGGCCGAACTGCCGACGCGCGACCGCCTGCCGGATCACGCCCTCGACCGGACCGCCGTGCCGCGGATCGACGGACCCGATGATCTCCAACACGCGCATGAGGTCAGCTCCCGGTCGACGATCCCCTAGAGCCGGGCTGTGACAACGATATGTAGGGGTGCGGTGCGCATATATCATAATGTGTGTCGATATGTGATGTAAGGCGCGGATGTAGGGTGCGATCGCCGTCAGCGCGACCGGCCGCACGAGACGCTTCGCCGAATCGCGAGGGTGCTCGCGGAAACGCCCGTGAAACCGTCGATCGATGACGGATGTGAACCCTCCGGCGGGGCCGCCGCTCGACCGTCGATCGTCGCGACGATGGACTGCGATCACGCATCGGCCCGAAAGATGACGCCGTCGCGCCGGACTCTACCACGAGAGTAACATAATTCACAAAACGCCAATCAAACGATCACGTCTCGCGACTAAGGTCCGCGCACCCGGCAGCACCGTCGCAAGGTCGGCGGGCCGGAGCGCTCTCTTTCCACAGGAGTTTTCGAGATGCGATCGCTGAAAACTTGGCTCATGGCTTCGGCCGCACTGGCGTGCTTCGGCGCCGCGGAGCCGACGTCTGCCCAGGTCTACTTCCCCATCTACGGTGCCGGCGCGACGTTTCCGTCGGTCGCGTATCGCTCCCTGTTCGACTGCCTCTACGTTCCGGTGGACGGCAACGGCAACACGAACACGCCGCCGTTCGCGATTCATCCGAAGTGCGGCGCGCCGAGCGGCAACGCCGTCAACTACTACGCTCAGATTCTCTACGCCCCGGTCGGTTCGGGCAGCGGCCGCGCCGCCTTCCTGGCCAACAACGGCGGTCTCGTCCCGTCGCCGTCGACCACCAGCATCGTCCCCTACGTCTCGTCGCAGCAGCCCACCTTCCCCTATCCGAACTATCATTTCTGGGCGAGCGACGACGTCGTCACCCAGGCGAACGTGAATGCGCTGCCGGCGCAGTACGGCCGGATCATCCAGCTTCCGTCGCTCGCCGGCGCCGTCACCTTCGCGTTCAACAACAACGACGGCAACGGCAACCCGATCAACGACGTCGGCCCGGACACGGTGGTTCACAACACCGACCCGGCCCTGGGCCCGACCACCCCGTCGAGCCGCCTCAACCTGTCGCGCAACCTGATGTGCGCGCTCGTGTCCGGTCACCTGCGCAAGTGGGACGATTCGCGCCTGACCGCCCTCAACGGCGGCACCCAGCTCGGCACCGGCAACATCACCTTCGTGCACCGCTTCGACAGCAGCGGCACGAGCTTCATCTTCACCACCGCGATGCGCGAGCAGTGCCTCGACGAGTTCGGCCCGAACAACGAGTCTGACGCGACGCTCGTGTCGTACCGGTTCCCGTGGACCGATCGCACGGTGGCTGCCTCGGCCTGCGGGACCACCCTGCTGGTTCCCAAGGGCAGCAATCTGGTGAACTGGCCGGACTACCCCGCCGACCAGTGCGGGGTGGCGATTCCGAATCCGGGCGGCGCCACCTTCACGCAGCCGACCTCGAACGGCAACGCGGCCGTGATCGCGGTGATCCAGAGCACCAACGGCGCGATCGGCTACTCGTCGACCGATTTCGTGCAGCCCTTCGTCGCCAGCGGCCCGCGCGTCGCCAACCTGCAGAACGAGTGGGACGCGAAGCGCAAGCCGCAGGTCTCGGGCATCCCGGCCCGCTTCTTCGTGGCGCCGGACACCTACACGACCTCGCAGGCGATGGAATCGCTCGCGCCGCCGCCGGCTTCCGCCGGCGTCGATGCCGTGGCGATCAGCCAGTTCGGTATCAATCAGAACCCGAACGGCAAGGATGCTTATCCGATCGCCGGCCACACCTGGCTGAATTTCTACTCGTGCTACGACGCCGCCACCAACCCGAACATCGGCGTGCACGTGCGCACGCTCCTGTACTTCCTCTCCGGGACCGACGCCCAGGGGATCCTCGCCGCTTACGGCTTCGTTCCGCCGTCGGGCGCCTGGATCCAGCGCGCCTGGTGGGGCCAGGTCGACGATCCGGTGTACGGTCTGCACCTGAACAACGAGTCGGGCACCGACTGCTACGGCAAGGCCGGCGCGAAGTAATCAGGAGACCGCGAAGGCGGCGCCGCGCGTGCGGCGTCGCCACCGGGTGTCCCGCCATCCACGGCACCCGGCTCCGGCCGGGTGCTTTTTTTTGTCGTCGTCACGTCGTGGCGCGGCGCGATAACGTTCGGCACCGGCGCGGGCACCTGCGCGAGAGCCTGCGAGCGGTCCGGCGAGGGAGCGAATCATGTCGGTCATCGTGCGACGGGGCGCGGCCGGGCACGGGGTCGTGAGCGCCGCGGGCTGGTTCGCGCTCGCCGGATCGGCCGCCGCCCTCGTCAGCATCGCCGTCGTTCCCGGACCGGCCGGTTGGCTCGGCGGCGCCCTGGCGGGCGTCGCGACCGCGATCGCCGCCGTCGATCGGCGCAGCTTCGTCATTCCCGATCCGCTCACCGCGGCCGGCCTGATCCTCGGCCTGGTGCACGCCGCCGTGACGAGCGGCGACGGTGCGATCGTCGCCGCGGTCGCCGACGCGGCGATGCGCGCCGGCGTGAGCGCGGCCGTGTTCGGGCTCCTGTGGGCGGTCTACCGCTGGCTGCGCGGACGCGACGGCCTCGGCCTCGGCGACGTGAAGCTCGCCGCCGTCGCCGGCGCGTGGCTCGGCTGGCCGATCATTCCGGTGGCCGTCGAGATCGCCGCGCTGGCGGCGCTCACGATGCACGCCGTCAGGGTGCATGGACGTGGGCGACGGCTGCGGGCGCGGGCCCGGCTGCCGTTCGGGCAGTCTCTCGCGCCGGCGATCTGGATCGGCTGGCTGATCGAGCAGGCTCTGCTCGGCTGACGGCTCTGCTCGGCGGGCCGATCTGCTCGGCCGAAGGATCGAAGCGGCGCGAGCGCCGTCGGCCCGAGGTGTCGCTCCCGAGTCGGCCTCAATCACGCGGCCGCGCCGCCCACTCCAGCGCCCGCCATTGGCCGATCGTGATCTGGCCGCGGGTCATCTTCGAGGCGACCGCGTCGCGTAGCCGCTGATAGTAGTCGCGATTGGCCTTCGGGGCGCGGGCGGCGGCGAGGTTGAGCCACTTGTAGGCCTCGATCTCGCTCGGCCGAACGCCGTGGCCCTTGTCGTACATCAGGCCGAGCAGATGCTGGGCCGTGGTGTTGCCCTGCTCGGCCGACCGGCGGTACCAGTAGGTGGCGGCGTCATAAGCCTGCGGCACACCCTGTCCGGTCGCGAACATGAAGCCGAGCATCATCTGCGCTTCGGCATTGCCGCGCTCGGCGAGCGGGCCGAGCATCGCCGCGGCGCGCGCATAGTCGCGGCGCGCATAGGCGGCGCGCCCCGCCGCGAGCGCGTCGGCCGTCGCAGGCGTCGTTCCCGCGAGAGCGAGCATCGTGACCGTCAGCGCGATCGCCATCGAGGTCCGCATGTTCGGGTCTCCTCTGCCTCGGGTGCTCGCGCGCGCCTCACGTCACGCATCTCGGCGTCGGATCATCGCGCGGCCGGGAGCAGAACGGCGCCGGGCGCCGAGGCGCCCAGCGTGCCGCGCAGCTTGGTGCGCAGCTCCTCGGCGACGAAATGCGCGTCGACGCTGTCACGAATGATCTGCGGTCGGATGAAGATGATCAGCTCGGTCCGGGTGATCGACCTCTCGTTGTGGCTGAACGCCTCGCCGACGCCCGGAATGCTCTCCAGCACCGGCACGCCGCTGCGGTTGGTCGACTGGCGCTCGCTGATCAGCCCGGCGAGCAGCACGGTCTGGCCGCTGGCGACCGCGATAGCGCTGCGGACCTTGCGCTGCGACACGGTCGGGGTGAGCGATGTCGCCGTCTCCGGCGTCACGTTGCTGATCTCCTGCTCGATCTCGAGCCGGACGTTGCCGTTGGCGTTGATGCGCGGCACCACCCGCAGGATGATGCCGGTGTTGCGGTAGTCGATGCTGTTCACCACGGTGTTGCTGGTGGTGAGCACCGTGGCGCTGCCGGTCGACACCGGCACCTCGTCGCCGACCTGCAGGGTCGCGACCTGGTTGTCGATGACGACCACCGACGGGTTGGACAAGACCTTCAGGCTGGTGACGTCGCGCAGCGCCTCGAGGATCACGTTGGGCGAGGTCTCGTCGCCGATCAGGAAGTTGAAGCCCGGGAAGGCGCGGTTGATCAGCGCGTTGGCGGCCGTGCTCACGGCCGTCGCCGCGGCGCTGGTTCCGGTCGAGGTGGTGTTGACGACCGAGCCCTTCTGATAGGCCGGCAGGCCGAGATTGCGGGCGTTCAGATAGAACTGCACGCCGTAGCGCAGGCTGTCGTTGAGCGTCACCTCGGCGACCGTGGCGTCGATCGCCACCTGGAGCTGCGGCCGGTCGATCTGTCGCAGTGTCCGCTCGATCAGTGAAAAGTTCTCCTGGTTGGCGTAGATCAGCAGCGTGTTGTTGATCGTGTCCGCCGTGATGCGCACGCCCTGCAGCACCGGCGTCGTGCCGGCTGCCCCGGCGCCGCCCGCCGCGCCGGCGGCCCCCGCCGGGCGATTGTCGAACAGGCCGCCGCCGCGGCTGTCGATCAGGCTGCCGCTCTGCCCGGCGCCGCCGGTCGCCGTGCCCGTGCCACTGCCGAGGCCGGTCGAAGCCGTCCGCGATCCGAGCCCGCCGCCCGACGTGCCGGCTCCGAGTCCCGTTCCGGCGCCGGTTCCGCTGCCGGACAAGCGGCTCAGTCCGGACGAGCCGCTGCTGCTCGTCGTCGTGCCGGAGCCGGGTGCGATGCCGGCGCCGCCGTCCAGCGAGGCGCCGCCGCCGCCGACGAACATCTCGTTGAGGACGCGCGCGATGTTGCGGGCCTCGCCGTATTTGACCGTGTAGACATGGACGCTGGACCGCCCCGTGTCGACCGCGTCGAGGCGGCGGATCCAGGTCTCGACGCGGCGGAGCATCTCGGGCTTGCGCGACACCGCGAGCACGGCGTTCATGCGGGCGATCGTCTGGAACTTGACGACGCCCTGCGTCACGCCGCCCTCGCCGCCGTCCAGGATCTTCTCGAGCTCGGCGATGATCGGCTCCGGATTGCCGTTCTGGACGGGGAAGATCCCGACCGACTGCCCGCGCATCCAGTCGGCGTCGAACTTCAGCGTCATGTCGACGATGTTGCGCCGCTCGGTGCCGGTGCCCTGGATCAGGATCAGGTTGCGGCCCGGCTCGGCGCGCGCCATGCCGGGCTTGGCGACGAAGCTGTCGATCAGCTTGAGCAGTGTCTGCGACGAGACGTAGTGCAGCGGAACGACCGAGACGCCGTAGCCGGGCTGGGTCCGCTCGGCCGGATCGACCGAGCCGGCGCCGGCCGCGTCGGCCTGCGGCATCAGCCGATAGGCGGCGTTGTCGCGCACCAGCGCGATGCCGTTCAGCCGCAGCGCGTTCTCCAGCACGAACACGAGATCGGACTTCGGCACCGGGCGGGCCGAGGCGAGACTGACGGTGCCCTGCACGCGGCCGTCGATCACGTAGCCGACGCCGAGAATGTCGCCGAGCACGACCTTGGCGACCGAGGCGACCGGGGCGTTCTCGAAGTTCAGGTCGAAGCCGTCGCCGGCGGCGGTCGGCTGCGGCCGCGGGGCGGTGTCGCCCGTGGCCTCGTCGCCCGTGTAGATGACCGGCTTGACCCGGCGTCCGCCGCCGAGCTGTTCCTGGCGGACCTGGTTCGGAAAGCGGGGCAGGAGGTCGATCGAGCGGACCTTGTCGAACACGTCGGGCTCGCGCCCCTCGTCGACGCTGCCCGGCACGCCGTTGCACGCCGCCAGCACGGCCGCGCAGAACGCGAGACACAGGATCGCCGGGCCGCTGCGACAGAGGATGTCTCGATGCACGGACTGGTCCACTCGTGACACGTGTGACCGGAACGGTGCGCGGCGTCCGCGTCGATCACATCTGGATTATGTTCTGTAGCGAGGCATCATGACATATCGATATCGCGAATGTGCCTCGGTCGTCGCGGGCGCGTGCGTCGACACCCATCTCCGCGTCCGTGTTTCGCAAGGCGTGTGGTGAGATATCGGGCGATGCGCGACCGGGGCACACGGCACGATCTCGCCATGACGGGCCGCGCGATCATGAGATGTGCCGACGGATGCGTTCGGTGCGCGGTAACGATGTCACATTTCCACTAACATCGTGCGCCATAAGACAGCCCTCTCGCAGCGAGGGTGACATGGGTCCGGACGGCGCCGGGACGACGGCCGAGCAGTTCGCGGCACATCTGGCGCGCCGCATCGGCGCGTCGCCGCGCACCGCCGCCGACACCGGCGACCCGCCGACGGCCGCGACGGCCGAGCATCGGCTGCGCAGCCTGTGGGAGGGCGGCGAGATCGCCGCCGGCGAGCTGGCCGACGAGGTCGCCGGCTTCTTCGGGCGGTCCCGGGTGGGGCTGGCCGATCTCGTCGCGGCGCCGCCGCTGGTCGCCCGCTTCTCGCGCCGCTTCCTCCGCGAGATGTCGATCTTCCCGTTCGAGGCCGCCGACGGCGCGCCGGCGATCGCGCTCGCCGACCCGACCGACGCGGCGGCCGTGCGGGCGGCCGAGATCGTGCTCGGCCCGGGGCTCGACATTCGGATCGCCTCGTTCGAGGACATCGCCACGGCGCTCGACCGGCGGCTCGGCGACGAGCCCGCCGCCGGGCCGGACGGCGCCGCCGCCGCCGCCGTGCAGGACGACGACATCGACAGCCTGCGCGATCTGGCGAGCGGGGCGCCGGTGGTGCGCGCCGTCAACGATCTGTTCGAGAGCGCGGTCGAGCTGCGCGCGAGCGACATCCACATCGAGCCGACCCGCGGCGCGCTGCAGGTGCGGCTGCGCGTCGACGGGCTGCTGCGGCCGATCCCGACGCCGCCCGATGCGGTGCCGCAGGCCGTGATCTCGCGCATAAAAATCCTCGCCGGCCTCAACATCGCCGAGCGCCGCCTGCCCCAGGATGGCGCCGCGCGGGTGAAAGTCGGGCGGTCCGAGATCGACGTCCGCGTTGCCGTGATGCCGACCCAGCACGGCGAGTCGGCCGTCATTCGCCTCCTGCCGAAGGATCGCGCCCTGCTCGCGGTGGAGAAGCTCGGCTTCCGGCCCGCCGACGAGCGCAAGCTGCGCCGCGCCCTGGCCCTGCCGCACGGCATGATCGTCGTGACCGGGCCGACCGGCAGCGGCAAGACGACGACGCTCGCCACCGTGCTGTCGATCCTCAACGAGCCGACCCGCAAGATCCTCACGATCGAGGATCCGGTCGAGTACGAGATCGCCGGCATCTGCCAGTCGCAGGCGAAGCCGGCGATCGGGCTGACCTTCGCGGCGGCCTTGCGGTCTTTCGTCCGTCAGGATCCGGACGTGATCATGGTCGGCGAGATCCGCGACGCCGAGACCGCGCATATCGCGATCCACGCCGCGCTCACCGGCCATCTGGTGCTGACCACGCTGCACACCGAGACGGCGGCGGCGGCGGTGCCGCGCCTGCTCGATCTCGGCGTCGAGGCGTTCCTGCTGCGCTCGACGTTGCGCGCGGTCGTCGCCCAGCGTCTTGTGCGTCAGCTCTGCGAGCGCTGCAAGTCGCAGCGGCCGCTGACCGCCGCGGACGTCGCGGCCGACGCCCGCTACGAGGCGATCGGCTTCGCGGTCGGCGAGACGATCCACGAGCCGGTCGGCTGCGATCGCTGCGGCGGCAGCGGCTATCGCGGCCGGCTCGGCGTGTTCGAGATCCTGGAGATGTCCGAGGAAGTGCGCCGGCTGGTCGACGAGCAGTCCGACTGGGCCGCGATCGACAAGGTCGCGATCGCCGGCGGCATGACCACGATGATCGACGACGGGCTGGCGAAATGCCGCGCGGGCCTGACCTCTGCGGCCGAGGTTCTGCGCGTCACCACGGTGCGGTGAGGCGCGGCGCGATGCCCAATTTCCGCTATCGCGCCTTGTCCCCGAACGGCGAGATCGTCGCCGGCTCGATCGCGGCGGCGAGCGCCGCCGAGGTGACGCAGCGCATCGAGTATCTCGGGCTGATGCCGATCGAGACGGCGCCCGACAAGGCGGCAGGCCCGGGACCGTTCTCGTTCTCGCTGTCGCGTCCGCGCGCCGTGGACGTGACGGTCTTCACCCGCGACCTCGCGCTGCTGCTCAAGGCCGGAGCGCGGCTCGACGACGCGCTCGAGCTGCTCGCCGGCGACATGGATGTCGGCCGCCTGCGCCCGGTCATCGGCGAGATCCGGGCCGCCATTCTCTCGGGCGAGAGCTTCGCCGAGGCGCTCGGCCGCCACCCGGCCCTGTTCCCGGCCATGTTCGTCGCGCTGGTGCGGGTCGGCGAGATGTCGGGCAGCCTCGATCACGTGCTGGAGACGCTCGGCCAGGAGCGTGCCCGCACCGAGGCGCTGCGCCGGCGGGTGACCGACGCGCTCCATTATCCGGCCTTCGTGCTGCTCGCCGCCGGCGGCGTCCTGGTCTTCTTCGTCGTGTTCGTGCTGCCGCAGTTCTCCGCGGTGCTGCGCGATTTCAAGGCGAAGACCGATCCGGTGGTCGAGACCTTCATGGCGCTGTCCGACCTCCTGCGCGGCAACGGCGTCGAGATCGGCGTCGGCGCGCTCGTGATCGTCGTCGCCGGCGGGCTCCTGCTGCGCCGTCCGGCCGTCAAGAGCGCGGTGCTGGGCGGGCTCGCACGGCTGCCGGTGCTCTCGCTGGTGTTCGAGTTCTACCGCACCGCCCTGTTCTGCCGCAGCCTCGGCGTGCTGCTCGGCAGCGGCGTGACGCTGACCCAGACGCTGCGCATCCTGATCGACATCATGGCGGCGACCGGCGACGCGGCCGTGTGGAGCGCCATGGCCGATCGCGTCCGCCACGGCGGCAAGCTGTCGGAGGCCCTCGCCGGCGCCTCGGTGCTGCCCGCCATGGCGGTGCGCATGCTGCGGCTCGGCGAGGAGACCGGGCAGCTCCCGGTCCTCTCCGGGCGGGTCGCCGAGTTCTACGAATCCAAGCTGCAGCGCCAGCTCGACCGCATGGTCGGGATCATCGGCCCCGCCGCGATCGTGCTGATCAGCGTCGTGGTCGGCGGCCTGATCGTGTCGGTGATGACGGCGCTGCTCTCGGTCAGTCAGGTGGTGGGATGACGAGGGGAGGTGCGAGATGCGGGTTCGTGCACGGCGGGTGAGACGGTCGGCGCCTCGCCGCCGGGGGCGTGGCGGCGAGGCTGGCTTCACGCTGGTCGAGATGCTGGTGGTGATCACCATCATCGGCCTGATCATGGGCCTCGTCGGTCCGCGTGTCCTCAATTACCTGAGCGACTCGCGCGTCAAGACGGCGAAGATCCAGATCCAGAGCTTCGCCAGCGCGCTCGACCTGTTCTATCTCGATGCCGGGCGGTTCCCGTCGAACGGCGAAGGGCTCGACGCGCTGGTCCGCCCGGTCAGCGGCATCAGCGCGTGGAACGGGCCCTATCTGAAGGGCGGCACGGTGCCGAGCGATCCCTGGGGCCACCCGTATCTCTATCGCTTCCCCGGCGACCGCGGCGGCTACGAGGTGCGCTCGCTCGGCTCGGACGGGCAGGAGGGCGGAACTGGAACCGCAGCCGACATCGCCTCGGGCCAGGACTGAGCGGCGCCGAGCGACCGCCGGCTTCACGCTGCTGGAGGTCGTCTGCGTCCTCGCGCTGGTCGCGATGCTGGCCGCGATCGTCGTGCCGCAGGTCTCGCGCGGCACGTCGGGGCCGCGGCTCGACGCCTATGCCGTGGAGATCGCGAGCGTGCTGAAGGCCGATCGCAGCGCCGCCATCCGGGCCCGCACCGCGGTCGCCGCGGTGGTCGATGCGCCCCGGCGGACGATCGTCGGTGGTGCCGGCGGCCGGGTCGTCCGGCTGCCGGAGGACGTGACGGTCGACGCCCTTCTGCCGCAGCGCTGCGAGGGGCGGCCGGCGATGTCGACCATCGGCTTCCTCGCCACCGGCATGTCGTGCGGCGGCACGATCCGCCTGTCGCGGCCCGGCCGGGCCGTCGAGGTGCGGGTGAACTGGTTGACCGGAGGGATCGACATTGTCGCGTCGGCGGCACCGTGACGAGCGCGGCTTCACCATGGTCGAGGTCGTGGTGGCGCTCGCCTTGCTGGCGGCCGGCCTCGCGGCGATCGCGTCGCTGGTCGCGACCACGGCGACCGGCGCGCGCACGCTCGAGCAGCGCGTCGCGCTCGCCGAGGCGGCGCGGCTCGTCGCCACAGCCCTGCCGCGGCCGGAGGCGATGACGGCCGCGGATCTCGCCGGCACGGTCGCGGGCCATCGCTACGAGGTGCGCGTGTCGCCGTATTTCGGCGGCGGCGCGGCGGTGGCGGATTCGCCGTGGCTGCCGGTGCTGGTCGAGCTGCGGGTGCGCGCGCCGTCGGGCGCCGTCTTCGCCACCGAGACGGTGCGGCTGCAGCGCCGGCCGAAGCCATGAGTCGCACGAGCAGTCGCCCACCCACCCGGAGCCGCCCCTCGACCGGCCCCGGCGCGGCCGGCTTCACGCTGTTCGAGATGCTGGTCGCGATCGCCGTGATGGGGCTGGTGATGGGCGTGCTGGGTCAGGTGACGGGCCGCTGGATGCCGGACTGGAGCCGCGTGCTGCTGCGCGTCGAGCGCACCGAGCAAGTGGCGATCGTGCTCGACCGGCTCGCCGCCGATCTCGCCGCCGCCGAGCCGATCGCGGCCGGCCGGACGTCGCCGCGGCCGCTGTTCGAAGGCGACGAGACCGGCGTCACCTTCGTCCGTCCGGCCCTCGGTCCCAACACGCCGCCCGGCCTCGAGGTGGTGCGGATCGTCGAGACCGCCGACAGCCGCGGCCCGGTGCTGGTGCGGCTGCGCGCCCGCTACGTGCCGCCGGCCGAGGGCGACGATCCGTTCGCCGGCATCGCCTTCGCGGATCCGGTGGTGCTGCTGCGCGCCCCTTGGCGGGTCGGCTTCGCCTTCGCCGGCGGTGACGAGGCGGACCGCCGCTGGCAGCCGAGCTGGGTGCGCAAGCCCAAGCTGCCGGGCGTCGTGCGCATCACGGTCCGCGACCTCTCCCGGGCGGGCGGCGCGCTCGAGACGGCGACCCGCGTGCGGATCGAGGAGGCCGGTCCCAAGCCGCCGCCGGAGGGCGACGAATGACGCTGTCCCGCCCTCGCCGGTCGGCGCGCCTGCCGGTGTCGTCACGGTCCCGCCGCGGCGGCTTCGTCGTCGTCGCGGTGCTGTGGATCATGATGGCGCTCGCCACCGTGGCGTCGATCGCCTCGGTCTATGTGGCGCAGTCGGCGACGGCGCTGTCGCTGGTCGACGCGCCGGCCGAATCCGATGCGCTGATCACGGCCGCGCTCGAGCTCACCGCTCTGCAGCTCTCGTCGCGTGCCGTGACGCCGGTGCCGACCCGCGGCGGCTTCGCGTTCCGTCTCGGCCGGGCCGACCTGCGGGTCGAGTACGTGGCCGAGGCGGCGCGGATCGATCTCAACGGCGCCGGCAAGGGGTTGCTCGCCGGTCTGTTCGCGTCGCTCGGCGCGCCGCCCGAGGCGGCCGAGGCCCATGCCGAGCGGATCATCGGCTGGCGCAAGCGTCTGAAGCCTGCCGCCGAGGCCGAGGAGCGCGAGCACTACCGCGCGGCCGGCCTCGCCTACGGGCCGCGCCAGATGCATTTCGACAGTGTCGACGAGCTGTGGCTGGTGCCGGGCCTGCCGCCCGGCCTGGTGCAGCGCGCGCTGCCGCTCGTCACCGTCTACACGGGGGCCAATGTCGTGAACATCCTCGACGCGCCGCCCGAGATCATGGCGGCGCTGCCCGGCATGACGCCGCTGCGGCTCGCCGACTTCCTGTCGCGCCGCGCCGTGCCCGGCGTCGAGCCGAAGGATCTGCTGGAGGTGCTCGGGCCGCGCCAGGTCGGGGCGGGGGTCGGCGCCGCGGGCGGCGGCGGCGACGTCTACCGGGTGCGGATGCGCGTCGCCTTCGCCGACGGCCGGCGGCAATCGCCGGAGGTGGTCGTCAAGCTCGGCGGCGGGAGGGCGCCCTACACGGTGCTGTCGTGGCGCGACGACATCGACCCGGTCACCGGGACGGCGCGGCTGCCGGGAGAGACGCGATGAGCCTGGCAGCGGACATCGGGGCCTCGTTCGGCCTGTGGATCGACACGCTCGCCCGGCTGGCGAACGAACGGCTCGGCGTGCTGAAGCCGGTGCGCCGGATCGAGGTCGTCGAGGAGCCGGACGGCCGCTTCACGCTGCGCCCGCCGGCGCAAGGGGGGCGCCAGCAGGCGCGCCGCAAGCAGGCGCGCCGCAAGGACATGCCGGCGACGCCGGCGCGCGTCACCATCGTCGACGGGGTGGTCGGTGACGATCTGCCCGACGCCTGGGCCGCCGCGCTGCGCGGCAGCCGGGTCGATCTCCTGCTGCAGCCGTCGCGCGTCCTGAGCCGGCCCCTCGACCTGCCCCGGAAGGCCGGCGAGTTTCTCGACGGGATCGTGCGGTCGCAGATCGACCGCCTGACGCCGTGGAGCGTCGCCGACGCGGTCTATCACTGGACCGGGCCCGTCGAGGCGGGCGGCGACCGCATCGCCGTGACGGTCGTCGCCACCGCGAAGGCGCCGGTCGTCGCGCTGTCGCAGGCGCTGACCGATCTCGGCGCGACGCGCGTGGACGTCGCGGTGGGCGGGCTCGCGGCGGGGACCGGGCCGATCACGCTCCATGCGCAGCGGATCGGAACCCGCGAGCCGCATGCCGGACTGCGCGTCGCGCTCGCCGTCGTGCTCGTCGTGTCGGCGCTCGCCGCGACGCTCGCGCTCGGCGCCGGCGGGCTCGTCGCCGATGGGCTGGAGAGCGAGCGGGCCGCCATCGAGCGGCGCATCGCCCAGCGGCGCGTCGCGTTGCGGGCGGGCCGGAACCCGCAGGCGAACTCGGCGCTCGACCTGCTCGCCCGCCGCAAGCACGCGACCCCGGCCGCCGTGATGGCGCTCGAATCGCTGTCGGCGGCGCTGCCGGACCACACCTACGCGACCGAGCTGCGCATCGAGGGCGACAAGCTGCAGGTGATCGGGTTCAGCCGCGACGCCGCCGCGCTGATCGCCATCATCGAGCAGTCGCCGCAGTTCACCCGCGCGACCTTCTTCGCGCCGACCACGCGATCGACCGCCGAGCCCGGCGAGCGGTTTCATATCGAGGCTCGGCTGCGGCCGTATTTCGGAGGCGGCTCGTGAGCCTGGTGGAGCGCACGCGCCGGCTGCTGGCGCGCTTCCCGGTGGCCGCCGCGGCCCTCTATGGGGGCCTCGTCGTCCTCTTCGTCGCCGTCGCCGTGACGACGGCGCTCGATCTCGCCCAGCGGCGCGACGAGGTCGCCGCCGCGGCCGCCGTGCTCGAGCAACTCGCGGCGCGCGCCGCGGCGCGGCCGGCCGTCGTCGCCCCGGTCGACGCGGCGGTGCCTCCGGGCTCGCCGTTTCTCGAAGGTGCGACGATCTCGGTCGCGGGCGCCGCGCTGATGCAGCGGGTCGCGACCGCGGTGACCCGGGCCCGCGGCACCATCCTGTCGTCGCAGGTCGACACCCAGGGCCCGCAGGCGAAATCCGGCTTCGTCAGCGTGGTGATGAACGTCGAACTCGATTTCTCGTCGATCCAGCCGCTGCTCTACAATCTCGAGGCGGGGATGCCGTTCCTGTTCGTCGATCAGCTCGTGATCCAGTCGCCTCACGGTCCGCAGAAGGGTGCGACGATGCTGCGGGTGTTGCTGGCCGTCTCCGGGCAATGGCAGGGAGCGAGCCCATGAGCGTGCCGCGAAACTCCGGCGGGCGTTCGATCGCCACCCTCGTCCTGGCGGCCGGGCTCGGCGTGCCGACGGTGGGCGTCGCCGCTCCCGGGCCGGTGGCGCCGCCTTCGGTGGCCGGGCCGGCCATCGCGCGGTCCGACGCCGATCTCGAGCGTCCCGGGCCGGTGGCTCCGGCCATGGTGCCCGGTCCGCGGGCCGAGACCGCGGAGGTCGCCCCCGCGCAGGGCAACCCGCTGTGGTCGGTGCCGCTCGGTCGCCTCACCACGACGCGGCAGCGGCCGCTGTTCGCGCCGACCCGGCGGCCGCCGGCCCTGCCGCCGGGCGCAGCCGTGCCGCGGCCGGTCGTCCGGCCGGTCGAAGCGGCGCCACCGCGGCCGCCCGAGAAGCCGCCCCTGCAGCTCGTCGGAACCGTGGCTGGACCCGACACGGCGGGCCTCGGCGTGTTCGTCGACACCGCCACCAAGGCGGTTGTCCGCCTGAAGGTCGGGCAGGATCACAAGGGCTGGATCCTGCGCCACGTGCAACTGCGCGCCGTCGCCCTGGAGAAGGGTCTCGATCGCGAGGTGCTGACCATCCCGCCGCCCGAGACCGCGAGCCGGCCGGCCGGCGGGACGACCGCGCCGGTCCCGCCGACGCCCGGGATGGCGGGCGTCGCGCCACCCGCTCCCGGCGGCTTCGGTCCCGTGCAAGGTTCCGGTGTCGAAGGTGCGGGCACCCAAGGTCCGGGCGCCCAAGGTCCAGGCGCCCAAGCCCCGGCGCCGTCCTCGCGGCTCCCGGCTCCGCCCCCCGGCCTGCCGGCGCTACCTGCCGGTCTACCGCCCGGATTTTTCGGCCCGCCGCCGATCGGACCCGCGGGGGCGACACCGCGCCCCGGCGCGCCGGCCCCATAGCGGTCCTCGAAGCCGGCCGCGAGAGGCGGCCGGGAACCGGAAAACCCATTTCGCGACAACCGACCGAGCCCGGTTCCGCGGTGTGCCCGGAGGCATGATGCTGACGTTACAATAACGTTACGGTATTAAGACGTAGATCATGATTGATAAATCGTTATAGTCGGGGCGCGGAGACGCCATGGCGCGTATCGCCACGATATCGCGGTGATACCGCCGTCGCGTCGCCTTGTGAACGTCGCCCTCGCGAAGATCACCGCCGTGCGGGTCGCCTCCATGCAGGTGGCTGCCATGCGTGTCGCCCGGGCGAGAACGCTGCCCGACGCGAGTCCCTTGTGCGGGGCGCGGAGCGAGATCGACCGATGACCAAGTCCGCAAGCCACCTCCGCCGCGGCCTCGCGCCGCTCGGTCCGCAGCCTTGCGACACGCCGCCCTGCGTGCGCGCGGCCCGCGATCTGCCGGGTCGCGAGCGGGCGCCGGGACGCGCTTCGGCGCGGGCCGCCGCGCTGCTCGCCGGGGTCAGCCTGCTGGCGCTGGTGACAGCCGGCGGGCCGGGCCATGCCCTCAACCTGAAGAGCCCCGGCGTGGTCTCGCCGGGCGCGGCGGCGGCCGCCGCCCAGCAGGCCGCGGCCGCGCAGGCGGCCGCCGCGGCGCAGCAGGCCAAGGAGTCGCTCGCCGCCGCGGCCGCCGCCCTGCAGGCGCTGCGCGCCAGCCAGGACGCGGCCCGCAGCCTCGCCCTGCAGGCGGGCGCGACGGTGCCCAACGGCATCGCGACGGGGGGCCTGATGCCGCAGGGCGGCGTCACCCGCGACGCGTCGTCCACGGCGGCGGAGACGCGGTGGATCGTCGACGGGGCCGATCCGACGCTCTGGCAGGGCGCCTCCCGCACTGTCACCGAGACCACCGAGGGCGGACGCACCACGGTCGGCGTCACCCAGACCGAGAAGAAGGCGATCCTGAACTGGGAGACGTTCAACGTCGGCAGCGCGACGACGCTCGCCTTCGGCCAGCAGGCGGCGGACTGGACGGTGCTCAACCGCGTCGGCCCGTCGGTGGCGCCGAGCCAGATCCTCGGCAACATCACGGCCAAGGGCGGCGTCTACGTCATCAACCGCAACGGGATCATCTTCGGCGGCGGCGCGCAGATCAACGTCCACGCCCTGGTGGCGTCGACGCTCGATGTCGGTCAGCTCGGCACCGACCGGCAGACCCGCGACGGGTACTTCCTCAACACCGGCATCGCCACCGGTCAGGCCTTCTCGGTCTTCGACCCGAACGGCGGCGTCACGACGTCGCTGCAGGCCGACGTCCTCGTCCAGCCCGGCGCCCGGATCACGACCGACATCGTCGACCTCGATTCGCCGGGCTTCGTCTTCCTGTTCGGCGCCAATGTCCGCAATGCCGGCACGATCACGTCGCCGGGCGGGCAGGTCGCCATGGTGGCGGCTCGGCAGATCGAGATCACGCCCGGCGTCGACGCGGCGGCCGACTTCCCCGCCGACGTGCTGCCGAGCGACCGGTCCTTCAAGGGCGTCGGATTCCTGATCCGCAACTATTCGAACAGCTATCGGGCGACCGACGGGTCCGGCGATTCGTGGAAGGCCGGCGATCCGGTCGACAAAGCGTTCAAGGCGGGTACCGGCGGGGTCGTCAACGACGGCCTGATCGAGACGCCGCGCGGCATCGTCACCCTGGTCGGCGACAAGCTCCGCCTCGGCAGCGGGGGCGTCATCTCGGCCGATACCGGCATCAGCCGCAACAGCATGGTGCTGATGCACGCGACGACCAGCATCGACGTCGACGGCGTGATCAGCATGCTGCCTTACGACGACCCGGACACGCCCACTCTGCCGCTCGGCGGCAGCGGCAGCACCGTGCAGAGCTTCGCACCGGCCTATGTCGAGCTCGCCGCCCAGAGCACCGTGACGATGAGCGGCAGCGGGCTGATCTCGGCGCCGTCGGCCAGCGTGACGCTCACCGGCCTCACCTTCACGAACGCCACGTCCGGCGCAGCCGGCTCGCGCGATCTCGGCATCGGCACCACCCAGTTCAATCCCAGCGTCACCGGGCCGCAGCGGGTGCTGCTCGCGGCGGGCGCCGTGATCGACGTCGCCGGACTGCAGGACGTCGAGGTTCCGGTGTCGTGGAACTACGTCTCCTTCGAGCCGCGGTCCGAGTTCGCCGACATGCCGCTGCAGCGCAGCAGTGCGCTGTACGGTCAGGAGCTGTGGATCGACATCCGCGCGTCCGGCACCCGCAGCGACGGAACGACCTGGGTCGGCACGCCGCTCGCCGACGCCAGCGGCGTCGTCGCCGGCGTCGGGCGCAGCATCTATCAGCTGATGACGACCGGCGGAAAGGTGAGCCTGACGACCGAGACGACGGCCCCGTCGACGACCCAGACCGGACGCGAGGTGATCCAGCAGGCCGGGTCGGTGGTCAACATGGCCGGCGGCAGCGTGAGGTACACGGCCGGCATGGTCAACACGACCCGGCTGCTCGGCATCGACGGTCGCATCTACGCGATGGAGAACGCCAGTCCCGACATGATCTATGTCGGGATCTTCGGGCAGTTCACCCGCAATCACCAGCGGTGGGGCGTCAGCGAGACCTGGGGCCTGCCGACGCAGCGCTGGGAGGGGGGGTACGTCGACGGCGCCGATGCCGGCGGCTTGACGGTCGCGACCATCACCCCAGTGCTGCAGAGCACGATGCTGTTCGGCTCCACGCCGGGCGAGCGGCAGATCCGGACGGCGGCGCTGCCGTCGCAGGGCTATCTCGACCTGACCACCACGTCGACCGTGGTCATCGGCGCGAACGGCGCGGTCCTGCCGGCCGACTTCGCCACCGCCTATGCGAGCACGGCGCTGCCGCAGACCAATCCGATCTCGGCCGCGCTCGCGGTCTCCGACAATTTCCGGTCGACCAGCAAGGTCCAGACGCTGCTGTCGGCCGACACGCTGTCGTCCTGGGGGCTGAGCGCGCTCACGATCACGTCGAACGACCTCGTGGTGCAGAAGGGCAGCACCGTCACGCTCGCCGCGGGGGGCGAGTTCACGGTGAAGACGGGCGGCGCCATCGACATCGCCGGCACGGTCCGGGCGGCGGGCGGCGCGATCAGCCTGACGACGGATTCGAACGCCGTGAAGTCGGCCGTCGACGGGCAGACGCTGTCGGTGACGGCGTCGGGCCATTTCGACGTCTTCGTCGGCGGCACGCTCGACGTCAGCGGCCGATGGGTGAACGACACCGGGCGGTTCGGCGGCGACTCGGGGGCGCAGGGCTCGGCCTACACGGATGGAGGAACGATCGCGATCCAGACCAACAACTGGAGCGCGGCCGGCAACGATCGGACCGGGAGCATCCTGCTCGCCCAAGGCAGTGTCCTCGATGTCTCGAGCGGCGGGTACGTGTCGCCGAGCGGAACCGCCAAGATGGCATCGTCCGGCCTGATGAGCGGGAAGGGCGGCAGGATCTCGTTGGCTCTCTACGGCACCCAGTGGGACGAGGAGCGCCCTCCGGTTCGTCCGGTCGGCGGAGGCATCGCCCAAATCCAGCTCGACGGCACGCTGCGCGGCTTCGGGTTCGAGACCAACGGCACGCTGGAGATCTCCGCGCCGCTCACCGTTCGGATCGGCGGCACGCTGGCGGCGGGGGAGGAGTCGGCGATCCGCATCTCGTCGATCGACGCGACCAAGGGCGTGGCGCTGCCGCTCTCGCTGTTCACCGACGGCGGCTTCGGCGCCTACACGATCGCCTCAACGCCCGACGGCTATTCCGGCAAGCCGAGTGGCGTCACGGTCTCGGCCGGGGTCGAGCTCGCGCTGCGTCAGGTCAACCTCGCCAGCGACGTCGATTACGGCACGGTGCCGACCGGCACGACGATCGCAGACGTGGCACCCCGCGCCGTGCAGCCGCTCGACCGCCGCGCGCCGGTGAATCTGACGTTGAGGGGCGACACGATCCTGATCGACGCCGACGCGACGCACGGCGCCGCCCGCATCGTCACCGATCCGGGCGCCGTCGTCACGCTCGCCGGCCGCGCCGACCTCGTGAAGTTCGGCCGCGCCGTCAATGTCCTGATCCTCGGCGAGATCGAGAATCACGGCGGCACCGTGGCCATCAACGCCGAGCGGACCTGGTTCGGCGCGACCGCGAAGATCGACCTGTCGGGTGTCTTCGTCGAGCGCAGCGACTTCGGCCTGCCCGGCGGACCGACCATGAGCGGCACGGTGCTGGCGGGCGGCACGCTCGCGATCGAGGCGGCGCGGACGACCGATCTGCAACCGACCGCGACGTCGGGGGCGACCACCGAGACGAAGCTCGACCTCTCCGGCACCTATGTGGTGGCCGAGGCGGGCGCCGTGGTCGACGTCTCGGGCGCGACCGGCACGATCGTGGTGCCCGGCACCGTGTCGGAGCCGAACGCCGTGTTCCAGGCGTGGAGCGACGCCGGCACGGTCCGGGTGAACGCCGGCGCCTTCGTCTGGGGCGGCAGCTTCGTCGCCGACGCCGATCCGCGCGCCAACCGCGGCACCCTGATCCTCGGCGGCTCGCCGACCGTCAATCTGCGGCAGACCTCGACGGCCGTGCGGGCCGCGCTCGCCGCCGTCACCTCGCCGGTCACGGCGTCGGCGCTGACTGCACTGACGGCGACCCCCTCGCTCGCCGCCTACAACAACACGATCGAGGTGGCGGTCGCCGATCTCGGCGCCTTCGACAATGTCTATCTGTACGCCGGAACGTCGCGGGGCGGCGCCGAGCGGATCTTCACGGGGCTCGACGGCGGCACCGAGATCTACAATCACCGCAACCCGAATCTCGGCTCGATCTACATTCGCGAGAGCATCGACTGGACGGTCGCGAACCGCCTCGCCATCGCGGCGCAGGGCATCTATGCGACGGGCGCGACCGCCACGTCGGCGACGCTCTCGGCGTCCTATGTGGCGCTGACCGGCGGCGGCCCACGCTGGACGACGCCCGGTACGGGCACCGGCACCTTCACGGTGGCGGCCCAGACCATCGACGTCGAAGGGGCGGCTGTGGGCGGCTTCGGCCGCGTCGCCCTCGTCGCGGCGAACGATATCCGCCTGAGCACGCCCAAGGTGGTCAACGGCATCGATCCGACCTCCAAGGCCGAGACCAATGCCGCGACCTTCGCGGGCCGGCTCGATCTCGACGGCAGCCTGGTGATGGAGGCGCAGCGGATCTACCCGGTCAGCGCGGTGGACTTCACCATCCAGACTCCCGGCACCGTGACGGTGCGGGCGCCGGCCGGCAGCGACACCACCCTGCCGCTGTCGGCGGGCGGCTCGCTCACCGTGCTCGCGACCGACATCGTCCAGGGCGGCAACCTGTTCGCGCCGCTCGGCAAGATCACGCTCGGCAACACCAATCCCGACGTGTCGCCGATCGTCACCCGCAGCGTGACGCTCGTCGACGGCAGCCTGACCTCGGTGACGCTCGCCGACACCGTGGTGCCCTACGGCGCGACGCTCGACGGCACCGGCTGGTATTACAACGCGTCGCTCGCGCCGCTGGCGACGCCGCCGTCGAAGGGGCTCGTGCTCGACGGCGGCACCGTCGACGAATCGGCGGGGGCCGTGATCGACGTGCGCGGCGGTGGCGACCTGCTGGCGACGGAGTTCGTCCAGGGCAAGAACGGCTCGCGCGACGTGCTGGCGCAGCCCGGCGTCTACGCCCTCGTTCCGACCCGCAGCGACACCATCGCCGCCTTCGACATCCACTTCACCACGGCCGACAACGCGAGAACCGCGACCGACGCCACCGCCAGCAAGCCGGGCGATGCCTATCCGCTCGCCGGCACCCAGATCACCATCGCGGGCGGCGGCGGCATCCCGGCCGGCACCTACACGCTGTATCCGGCCCACTATGCGACCCTGCCCGGCGCCTATGCGGTGAGCGTCTCCGGCAAGGTCGGCGGCGTCACGCTCGGCAGCGCGTCGGGCACCCGCATCGCCTCCGGCACCACGTTGCCGGACGGCACTGTGCTGGTCACGGGGCAGTACACCCAGTCGACGGCGTCCGGAAAGACGACCTCCGGCACCGAGCTGTTCGCGATCCGGTCCGGCAGCGTCTGGCAGCAATACAGCGAGTATGCCTTCTCCGGCGCGAACGCCTACTTCACCAGCAAGGCCGTGCACGACGGCACCGTGGTGCCGCGGCTGCCGGTCGACGCCGGCCGCGTCGCCGTCGTGGCGCAGCAGCAGATCGTCCTCGACGCCATCGCCCGCACCCAGCCGGGGCCGGGCGGCCGCGGCAGCGAGCTCGACCTTTCGGCGGCCAAGCTCGCCGTCGTCGACCACGCCCGGATGGCGGCGAACGATCCGTCCCTGCAGGCGTTGCGGGCCGAGGGCTACGTGACGTTCGACGTCGCGCAGCTCGACGCGATCGGTTTCGAGAGCGTCCTGTTCGGCGGCCTGCGCTCCGACACGGCCAAGGGCACCCGAATCGACGCCAAGTCGATCCAGGTGCTGGTCGACTCGAGGGGCGAGGCGCTGTCGGCGCCGGAGATCCTGCTCGTCGCCCAGCAGGGGCCGCGCACGCAGCAGACAGTCCGCTACTATCTGAAGGCCGACATCGACGGCACCGCCCCGATCGACACGATGGTCGAGGTTCCGGTCTACGCGCCGGCCGCCGGCAGCGGCACCGTGACGATCGCGTCGGGCAGCATCATCGACGTCAGCGGCACCATCAATGCCGGGGCGGGGCGATATTATTACTTCGACAACCCGACCGTCGATCCGGCGGCGGCGGCGGCGCTCGCCACCTATCTGGGCGGCACTCTCGATGGAACGACGATCACCGGCGCGCAGCTGACCAAGCTGCCGCTGTACGTCGCCGGCGGCGTCGATGCGAACGGGGCGACGATCTGGGTGCCGCAAACCACGCAGCCCGGATCTCCCGAATATGCGGCGCTCGTCGCCGCGCTGAACGCCGTCTACAAACCATCCGCGACCGGAGCGCCGGGCGCCCTCTTCGCCGCGTCCGCCGACCCGGGGCTGCGCGTCGCCGGGCCGACCAGCGACGCGCTGGTGGTGAGCTTCGCCAATCAGGGCGATTACACGCTGCGCAACACCGTCGCGCTGTCCGACAACGGCGCCGGGCGGGTGGTGATCCAGCCGGGCGCCACGGTGCGGGCGCCGGACGCCACCGTCACGATCCAGGCGACCACCCATACCGACGCCATCGGGCTCGGCGCCGACACGCTCGTCGCCCGGCAGGTCGACCTCCGGGCGCCGACCGTGACGATCGGCGCCACCGGTCCGGCGGCCGCGCTGCGCATCGTCGGCGACACGTTCCGCCGGGTCGAGGGCCTCTCGGTCACGGCACTGTCCGGCGTCATCACGCTCGGCGGCGACTTCACGAGCGACACGCTCCAGCGGCTGACGCTCGATGCCCGGACCATCCTCGGCATCGGCACGAGCGCGTCGATCCTGACGCCGAACGCCGCCGTCACGCTGGTGAACTCCGGCACGGCCGGGGCCTCGACCCTCCCCGCGCCGACTGCCGGCACCTTCACGATCGCCTCCTCCGAGCTGGTGCTCGGCGGCGGCAAGCAGGCGATCCTCGGCTTCGTCGCGGCGGACTGGACGGCGAGCCGGCAGATGCGGGTCGCCGCGTCCGGCACGTTGGGGCTCGGCTTCGATCCGGCCCGCCTCGACGCGACGACGGGTGCGCCGCCGTCCACGGCCCCGGCCGTCGCCCTGACCGTGACGACGCCGTCGATCCTGGTCGCCGGCGCGAGCGCGACCGGAACCGGCTCGCAGTTCGCCCTGATCACCAAGGGGCAGGCGCGCTTCACCGGCCGCAGCGGCACCGACGAGCCGGCGCCCGGCGCGGAGCTCGGCGGCAGCTTCGCCGTGACGGCGGCCGGCATCGTGCTCGACACGGTGCTGCAGGCGCAGTCCGGCACGCTGGCGCTGACCGCGACCACGGGCGACGTCGTGCTCGGCGATCACGCCTTCGTGGCCGCCGGCGGTTACGCCAAGACGATGGTCGACCAGACCGTCTACGTGATGGGCGGCAAGCTGACGCTGACCGCCGACACGGGCCGCGTCGTCACCCGTTCGGGCAGCGTCATCGACCTCGCCCAGCCGGCCGGCGGGCTCGGCTACGGCGGCGAGCTGATCATCTCGTCCGACGGCACGCCCGTGCTGGACGGGCAGCTGCGCGGCAGCGGTGGCCCGGGCCTCGGCGGCCGCTTCGAGCTGACGACGAAAGGCGCGCTCGACACCGCGCGGTTCAACGCGCTCGCCGACGCGCTCTATGCCGGCGGCTTCGACGGCCTGATCGACATCCACACCCGCCAGGGCAATCTCGAGCTTCTGGAAGGCCACACGCTGAAGGCCAACGCCGTGGCGCTGACCGCCGACGGCGGCGTCGAGGTTCCCGGCGACGGCAACGGCGACGGCACCGTCACGTCGGGTGAGACCAAGTGGATCGTCGACCCGACCGGCGCGACCGGCCGCGTCGTCATCGCCGGCACCATCGACGCCCGCGGTTACGACGGTCTCACCGTGGACGGCACCGGCCAGGCCGGCGGCCAGGTCGCGCTGTGGGGCGGCAACGCCGTGGTGCTGACCGGCACCGACGGCGGCCGGGCGGGCGGAAAAATCCTCGCCTCGACCGAGCACGCCGACGAGCGCGGCGGCGACGTCGCCATCGGGGTCGCCTGGGACGCCAAATGGGACGCCGCGACCAAGATCGGCGGCATCGACCTGCAGGCCGGCTCGGTGATCGACGTGCACGGCGGCACCAAGGGCGGGCTCTCCGGCGGCACCGTGACGCTGCGGGCGCCGCGCGACGGCAACGACGACGTCAAGGTGCAGCGGATCGAGTCGACCGTCACGGGCGCCCGCGCCGTGGGGATCGAGGCCTATGTGGCGTTCAGCACCTCCGGCGAGGGCGGACTCGGGAATGTCGGCTGGGACGGCGTGGTCGATCCGGCCGGCTACTACAAAGTGCTGCCGACCGGCCAGATCATTCTCGAGAACGGCACCTGGACGGGCGTCGGCGGCTGGACCCTCTCGATCGGCGGCACCTACACGTCGGCACCCGTGGTCGCCATCAACGGCGTGAACCAGACGACGGTGCTGAAGGTGGCGAGCTCGACGCTCTCCGTCAGCAGTGGCGGTTCGTACTCGCAGCTTCCGATCGTGACCTATGTCGCCGACGGTCAAGTGGTCGCGCAAGGAACGGCGCCCGGACGGGTCACCGCGATCGCGATCACGGGCGGGCCGGCCGTATCGACGTCGGCGCCTGTCATCTTCTCCGGCAGCACCCTGGTCGGGACCGGGATCGTGCAGAACGGGGTGCTGGTCGGCGTCAACGTCACCAACACGGCGCTCACCACTCTGCCGTCCAGCCTGTTGGTGATCGGCAGCGGCACGATCACAAACGGTACTGGAGGAGTGGCGTTCTCCGGCACCTACACGGTGACGAGCGGAGCCGTCACCGGCATCACGTCGCTCGCCAGCTTCTCCGGAACGCCGACGATCGCGATCGACCCGACCTATGCGGTCGGTGGCGCGACGGCGACCGTGAACGCCGCCGCCTCGACCGTGGGTCTCGGCGTGGCGGTCAAGATCGCGAGCAGCACCGGATACAGCGCGGCGCCGACCGCCGCGGCGGTGTCGATCAACGGCGTGACGTGCCCCGTCGCGACCTGCACCTGGACGACGGCGAGCGCCGGCACGGGCCAGCTCGTCGACGGCGTCTTCGTCGCCGAGAATTTCGTGCCCCGGACCGGCACCTACAGCACGACGAGCCCGACCCCCATCGGCACCGCGTCCTACACGCCGTCGACCGGCACCGGCAACGCCCACTACACGTTCTACAACGACACGCTGGCGAAGGTCGTCGACGGCACCTGGACGTATTACGGCGCGTCGTTCGGCTTCTCCAACGCCGTGTCGCGCCTGCTGGTGCCGCTCGCCCAGAAGCTCGGCGACGGCGTCGTCCACCTCACGCCGGGCGTCGAGCTGATCAACCCGGTCACCTGGGCGAACCAGGGCAACATCACGGTCGTCTCCAACTGGAACCTGGCGGCCGGCACGGCCTACAATCCGACCACCGGCACCAAGCTCGCGGACGGATCGAAATACGTCCAGGTCGACGATCCGTCCGGTGCGCCGCCGAGCTATGTCGATCTCCTCTACCGCTACGTCGGTGACTACGGCACCGGCCGCAAATACGTCGAGCCCGGCGCGCTGACCCTGCGGGCCCTGAACGACGTCAAGATCAAGGCGTCGATCTCCGACGGGTTCTTCCAGTTCGGGAACACGCTCGACGCCAGCTACCGGACGTCCGTCGCGACCTACCTGAACAACACGACGGCGAGCAACCCGACGATCGACGGCGGGCTCTATTACATCCGCGGCTATTCCAGCGCCTACACGGTTCCGGTCGCGCCCTACCGGGCGGCGTCGAACGGCACCAGCCCGACCACCGACGCGCTCGCCGCGGCCGATCTGTTCCCCAACCAGCTCCGGGTCTGCGTCAGCGCGAATTGCGATCCGGGAGCCGGCGCGGTCGAGGTCGCCACCGTCACGGATCCGGGCTCGTGGTCCTATCGGATCACGGCCGGTGCCGACACGGCGAGCGCCGACCCGGGCGCCATGCGGGCACCGACCGGCGCGACGCGCGGCGACATCGTGGTCGACGGTCATGCGACCACCACTCTGAGCTATCGACAGAGCGGCACGACGACGGGGACGACGACGGTCGATCTCGCCACCATGGTGCGGACCGGCACCGGCGACATCACGCTGCGCGCCGCGCGCGACGTGATCCTGGCCGACACGGTCGCGCCGGGCGTGATCTACGCGGCCGGCGTCAACACGCCCAAGCTCCCCGATCCCGGTTATTCCTCGGTCGGCGGGGCCGTGGTCGCCGCCGATCCGGACGGCTTCTACGAGCCGGTGCTGGTCGGTTACGGGGCTGCCAGCGACAACGGTCTCAAGATCGCCGGCGGACTCTACGGCCCGGTGACGGCCGCCGCCTTCCCGCACAAGGGCGGCGACGTCGACGTCGAGGCGCAGCGCGACATCGTCGGATACGCCGGGTCGACCGCGACCGCACGGACCGGCTACCAGTATTACGAGCCGTGGCTCCTCTCGCTGGCCGGCACGTCGTCGTACCAGCTCGTCACCATCAACGCAGTCGATGTGTTGCTCGGCACCCTCGGTGCCGGCAGCTACGCGCCCAGCGCGACGACCAGCACGCCGCAGACGGCGTGGTGGATCGAGTACGGCAGCTTCCGCCAGGGCATCCTCAGCGCCGGTGGCGACGTCACGCTGACGGCCGGGCGCGACATCAAGGACGTCTCGGTCTCGCTGCCGACCACCGGGCGGGTGAGCGGCGGCCTCGTCTCGCGCGCCAGCGGCACGCTGAGCACGCCGGTCGTCCACCTCTACGACAGCGGCACCATGGCGGTGCGGGCGGGGCGCGATCTGCTCGGCGGCGCCTATTATCAGGGCTCCGGCCACGGCACCGTGACGGCGCGCGGCTCGATCGGTGCCTACGGCAGCATCAAGAACCTCTCCACCAGCAGCGTGACCTTCCCCAACGTCCCGGTGCTGGCGGTCGACACCGGCCGACTGTTCGTCACCGCGGGCGGCGCCCTCACGGTGGCGAGCCCGGTGAACCCGGCCGCGCTCCACCAGCAGGCGCAAGTCACCGCCAAGGGCACGTCCGCGACCTACATGGACACCTACGGACCGGACAGCCTGGTCAGCCTGACCGCGGTGTCGGGTGATCTCACCATTCGGGTCGCGCCGACGTCGATCGGGACCACGGCCGCGGCCGACACCACGGCCAACCCACTGGCCGTTCCGGTGAGCGCCGCGGCCACCTATCCGGCCAGCTTCGCGGCGGTCGCCGTCAGCGGCGACATCGTCACCACCGGGATCGTGGCATCGTCCACTCTGCAGTTCGGCACCGTCGGCATGATGCTGAGCGGGTCCGAGCACGGCAGCCTGCGCCTCCTGGCGGACGGCAGCATCGATCTGACGTTCGGCTATCGGAACGGAACCTACAACGGCTTCGCTGTCGCCGGGGTGGTGGCTCCGCCCTACGTCTCGGCGGGGCCCGCGTTGCTCGATGCGGCCTTCGATCCGTTCCGGCCGAATGCGTGGTACGGCACCCGCCCGGACGACCCGACCTTCGCGGGCGAGGCGCTGAGCAAGCCGGTGCTGGCGCATGCCGACGATGCGGCGGTGGCCCGCATCTACGCCGTGACGGGCGACATCCGCGCGGCCGGCGCCACGACCAAGGTCAGCAACCTGGATCGCACCGTCACGGGCCTGATCCGGGTCGAGCTCAATCAGCCGGCCGAGATCTATGCCGGGCGCGACATCGTCGACCTGAATCTGATCGTCCAGAACACCGCGGCGAGCGACGTCAGCAGCGTGATCGCCGGGCGCGACATCACCTACACGGGCTACAACAACGCCGGCGGGCTCCAGGTCGCCGGGCCCGGCACGTTCCTGGTTCAGGCGGGCCGCGATCTCGGCCCGTTCGTCGCGCCGGCCTTCAACACCCCCGACCGGCTGCTGATCCAGCAGGGCATCGCCTCCGTCGGCAATGCCAGCGAGACGCCGGTCGGCAATGTCCGAATCGCCGGCCAGCCGATCGGGCTCTACAACGCCGCCTTGGTCGGCGCCTACGAGAAGGGCTACAACGTCGGCAAGTCCCGCAACAGCCTGCTCGGCTCCACCGGCGCCGATCTCGTCGTGCTGTTCGGGGTCGCGGGCGGCCTCGACACGACCGCGATGGCGGCGACGTATATCGACCCTGTCGACGCGACCACGGTCGCGCACACCTATGCGGGCGAGTTCGAGGCGTTCCTGGCGCGGATGAACATCGCCCGCGATCCGAGTCGGAGCCTCCTCGACGCCTTCGCGGCGCTGTCGCCGAACCTGAAGACCGTGTTCTCCGCGCAGATCCTGTTCGCCGAGCT
Source organism: Rhodoplanes azumiensis (assembly GCF_042682915.1). NCBI lineage: Bacteria > Pseudomonadati > Pseudomonadota > Alphaproteobacteria > Hyphomicrobiales > Nitrobacteraceae > Rhodoplanes > Rhodoplanes azumiensis. The sequence goes on from NZ_JBHUIW010000019.1 coordinate 76,957, forward strand.
GAAAGCGGTGGGCGAGAGCGTGAAGACGGGTGCCGACTATGCCCGCGGCTATACGGCGGTGAGCACGCTGTTCCCGGCGCGCCTCGGCTACACGGCGAACGATCTGACGGGCGGCAGCAACGGCGCGAACCTGCAGGTGTCGACCGGCGACCTCGACCTTCGGCACGCGACCATCCAGACGCGCTTCGGCGGCGACATCTCGATCCTCGGGCCGGGCGGCGACGTCATCGTCGGCTCGCTCGCCACCGAGCCGAACACCAATCTGAAGCTCCGCGACCTCGGCCTGATGACCTTCGCGGGCGGCCGGATCGCGACCTTCACGGACGGCAGCGTGCTGGTGAACTCCAGCCGCGTCCTGACCACCCAGGGCGGCGACGTGCTGATGTGGAGCTCGAACGGCGACCTCGACGCCGGCCGCGGCTCCAAGACGACGCTGTCGCTGCCGCCCCTGCAGGTGGAATACGACAGCGACGCCTATCAGTCCGTCGATCTCGGCGGCCTGGTGACCGGCGCCGGCATCGGCGTGCTCAAGACGTCGCGCCTGGCCCGCACGTCCAACACCTATCTGCTGGCGCCGCGCGGCATCATCGACGCCGGCACGGCCGGCATCCGCGCCTCCGGCAATCTCACGGTCGCGGCCGTCACCATCGTCAACGCCGACAACATCAAGGTCGGCGGCGCGACCACGGGCGTGCCGACCGTGACGGCGCCCAACGTCGGCGGGCTGACGGCCGCCTCCAACGCGGCGGGGGCGGCGGCGAAGCCGGCCGAGACGCCGACCGCCGGCGGCCGCGGCGACCAGGCCTCGGTCTTCGTCGTCCAGGTGGTGGGCTATGGCGGCGGTGACGCCGACGGCGGATCGACGCCGACCCCGGTCTCGCCGCCGGCGCCGCCCGCGGCCGGGCCGTCCGCCTCGCCGACCGGCTCACCAGACGGGTCGGCCGCGCCCGCGGGGCGTTCGTCGCGGCCCGGCAACGACACGAACGACCAGGGTGGGCGGTGATTCACTGCGGCGCCGATGGCGTCCGGGGACTCGCGAGGCGCAGCCTGAGGCCCACCAGCGGCTCGCTGCCGGTCGGGCCGTGGAGCACGACGCGCGGCGCGACGAAGCGGGCGATGGGCGCCGCGAGGAACAGGGCTTCGATCACCACGGCGACGCCGGGCCGCGGCGCGTCGAGTGCGACCATGACATGCGTGATCGCCCGGCTTTCATTGCGCGTCCCGACGAAGTCGCCGGGCCGGACCGCCGCGGCCGCCTCGCCGTCGCCCGCGAGCCTCACCGCGTAGCGCAGCTCGAACCCCGACAGATCGAAGGTGCCCGGACCGTCGGGGCCGGAGACGTCGCCCGGCGCGAGGCCGAACGGATCGATCGCGAAGCCTTCGATCCGAGCGGGCAGGTCCGGCCCGCCGAGCCATGCACCGGGCGCGGTGGCGACGACATCGCCGCGTCCGACGAGCCGCCCCCGCAGCCGCAGCCCATGGACCGTGACGGTGGCGCGCGAGGTGCCTCGGGCGGCGAGATTCGACGGCTCAGCTTCGCTGGCCGGAGGCTCGTTCGGCCGTTCGTTCGGCGGCTTGGTCATCGGCACGTCAAGGGCCTCTGCTTGCTGGGACCGGGGCGGTCGGCGCGGTCGCCCGTGATGATATCGCCGATCGATATGACGTTTGCCCGGTGCGGCAGCATGACGACCACGTGCCGGGCCGCAGGCGCCGATCCAGGTCCGTCCGATGAACGTGCTGTTCGTCCACAACAACTTCCCGGCCCAGTTCGGCGCCGTGGCGCAGGCGCTGGCGCGCGAGCAAGGCGTCCGCGTCGCGGCGATCGGCAGCCCGACGGCGCGCCCGGTCCCGGGCGTGACGGTGCTGCGCTACGACGACGCCCGCCGCGCCGATCCGGCCGTGGTCCATCCCTTCGCCCGCCGGTTCGAGACCGAGTGCCGCCGCGCCGAGCAGGTGCTCTATGCCGCGACGGCGCTGCGCGCGTCCGGCTTCGTGCCCGACGTCGTCGTCGCGCATCCCGGCTGGGGCGAGACTCTGCCGCTGCGCGAGGCGTTCCCGACCGCACGCCACATCGTCTATTGCGAGTTCTATTACGCCGCCGAGGGGGGCGACGTCGGCTTCGATCCGGAGTTCCCCGGCTACGGGCTCGACGGCCGGGTGGCGATCGACATGAAGAACGCCGCGACCCTGTTGGCGCTCGCCGGCCGCGCGCGCGGCGTGTCGCCGACCCGCTGGCAGCGCTCGACCTATCCGGAGAGCCTGCAGCCGCTGATCGAGGTGGTGCACGAGGGCATCGACACGACGCGAGCGACGCCCGATCCCGTCGCGACCGTCGTGCTGCCCGACGGGCGCCGTCTGCGCGTCGGCGACGAGGTGATCACGTTCGTGGCCCGCAACCTCGAGCCGTTGCGCGGTTATCACGTGTTCATGCGGTCGCTGCCGCGGGTGCTCGCCGCGCGGCCGAACGCGCGCGTCCTGATCGTCGGCGCCGACGGCCCGGGCTACGGTCTGCGGCCGCCCCCCGGCACCACCTGGAAGGCGCGGTTCCTCGACGAGGTGGCGCCGCGACTGGATCGCGAGCGGGTGCATTTTCTCGGTCCCGTCGCTCACGACGTCTTTCTCGACGTGCTGCGCGTCTCGTCGGCGCACGTGTATCTCACCTATCCGTTCGTGCTGTCGTGGTCGCTGCTCGAGGCGATGAGCGCCGGCTGCCTGGTGATCGCCTCCGACACGCCCCCGCTGCGCGAGGTGATCGACGGCGACACCGGCGTGTTGGTGCCCTTCTTCGACGTGCCGCGACTCGCCGACACGGTCGTCGAGGCGCTCGCCGCGCCCGAGCGGTTCCGGCCGCTGCGCGCGGCGGCGCGCCGGCGCGTGACGGCGCATTACGACCGCGACCGCGTCTGCGTGCCGCGGATGCTGCGCTTGGTTCGCGGCGAGGCCTGACGCCGCGGGGCTCCGGCCGGCGACCGTCATGGTCACGTCAAAGCGGCGTCATCCCGGGGAATCGCCGATCGCAGGGTGGCGAGGCCGAATGTCGCGGAATGGTACTCTCTCCTTTCAATGTTAAGATTCGAGTTGAATGTGACCGAAAATGATCGCACAAGATTAACATAGACGCGAAGCCCATGGCCTTTCGACAGGCCACGCGTCCGAGATCGAATGACCGATCATGCGCGCGGGCGTCCTGTGCCCCGCGACCAGTGCGACCAAGTCTCACGATGCCGGATGCGGCGAGGAGGATATGATGAGCGACACGATCATGGGGACGCCGGATGGCGACATGCTGGTCTCGACCAGCATGTCGGGCGACGGCAACGAGGTGCTGGGCCTCGGTGGCAACGACACGGTGCTGGGCGGTGCCGGGTCCGACACGATCGACGGCGGTGCGGGTGACGACTGGCTGGTGTCGCAGAGCGTCGTCGGCGAGGCGACCGTCGTGACCGGCGGCGGCGGCAACGACTGGCTGTGGAGCGGGCTCGGCGCCGACACGCTCTCCGGCGGCAGCGGCAACGACGTGCTCGTCTCCCGCAGCGCGTATGATAGCCCCACCACCGAGGCCGTGCTGCTCGATGGCGGCACCGGCAACGACACGATGTTCGGTGGCACCGGCGACGACACCCTCCTCGGGGGGGCCGGCAACGACCAGATCGTGGTCGGCTCGGGCCACCAGGTGGCGCTCGGGGGCGCCGGCGACGACCTGATCATGGACGGTGTCGCCGGACAGGGCTGGGGCCTGTCCTCCGGGTCGTCGACGCTCGACGGCGGTGCCGGCAACGACTACATCGTCGGCAGCGGCTCCGACACGCTGCTCGGCGGTGCCGACGACGACATCCTGATCTCGCACAGCGGCACCGGCGACAGCGCCTGGCTCGACGGCGGCACCGGCAACGACACGCTGATCGCGGCCGGCTCCGGGAACGACGTTCTCGCGGGCGGCGACGGCGACGACATGTTCGTGTTCTGGACGTCGACCGGGAACTTCACCATCAGCGGCGGCGCCGGGAACGACTCGCTCGTCTTCGATCAGTTCGCGTCGACCGACGCGACCGTGGTGGCGAAGGGCGACCAATACGAGATCACGTTCGCCGGGCACGATCTCACGCTGACCGTGTCCTACGTCGAATCGCTGCTCTTCGGCCACGACGGCACGGTTCTGATGCTGGCCTGATCCGGACCGACGCGGCGGTGCCTCGGCTCATCGGGGCGCCGCTCGTCGTCGGCGGCGCATGGCCGCCGCACGGCCCGCCGCTCGGGCGACGGCTTCAGCCGGCCGCGGACACTCGATCCGGCGTGGTCGCCGGGGTGACCGGCGTCACCATCAGGGCATGCACGGCTCGAAGGTCGGCTACGCAGCCTCGCAGCCGCTCGTCGATTTGGTGCTCGACCAGGCGATCGAGAAAGCGGGCGACGAGCACCGCGTCGAGCTTGGCACGGGTCCGCCCGTCACGGCTCTTGCGGCGATCGAGCGGGATCGCCGCGGCGGCGGCGCGGGCCTGGGCCGCGTCGCAACCGAGCAGGGCGCCGAGTTCGTCGTAGTCCAACCAGATTTGCGGCACGGCAGTCTCCATCGGTGCGCGATTGTCGCTCCCGCCGCCCTAACATTCGTTTAACGGTGCCGCCGGCGAAGGCCCGCGCGGGAGCCGTACCGAGGAGGCCGGCCGCACCGCACGACCGCCTTCGGTCACATTGGCTTTATGCTGGAGCGGTAGCGTCCGCCGCATGCTGGAGCAGTAGCGTCCGCCGCCGCCCCGTCGCGTGCCGACTCCTGCGGCGAGGGCCGGCGCGGGCCGGCGGCGTCGGCGAGACCCGTCGAATATGATACAAATGATAGCGGATGCACGTGGCGAGGTGACGTCACGATTCGAGGAGAGGCAGATGCCACGAACGATCCGCCGTCCCGCCGGGCGGCCGGTCGCGTCCGGAGTCCCCGTGGGCGTCGCGGGTGGTGCCGCCCTCGCGCTCGCCGTGCTGATCTGCTCGACCGGCCTCGCCGTGGCGCAGGCCGCCGGCTCCGGCGAGCGTCGTGAGGCGATCATCGGCGGCGGCGGCGCGCCGTCCTCCATGTTCCAGCGCTGCATCGACGTCGAGGTCGGCGGCGATCGCGGGTTCGGCTGTCTGAACGAGCAGCTTCGCCGCGAGGTGGATCGCGTCCATCCGAGCCTCAACCTGCCGCCGCTCGACGCCGGCTCCTCGGATCTGCGGGTCGGGAACGTCAACCAGGCCGCGGTGCAGCAGCAATACGGTCGCAACTTCGGCGTCTCGGCCTATCCGTACCGGCCGCCGCCTCCCGTCTACGCGATCCCGCGCCGATGATGTCGGTGGTGCCGTCCTCGGCCCGTGACGTTGCGCGGGCCGATCGGAGGCGCGCGCTCGCCGCGACGCCGCTCATGCTCCTGTCCTGCATGGCCGTCGCCGCCGCCGCGGTCACGACCTTCGCCACGAAAGCGGTCCCGCCGACCGTCCCGGCGACGGTCGCGGCCGCGGCGTCCGCGCTGCGTCCGGATGGCCGACGCGCAACGGTCGAGCCGGCGCGGGACGGGGCGGTGGACGACGCGCAGGCTGCCCTCGGCTCGCCGGATTCGGCGCTTCCGAGCGACGACGCCATCGACGCTCACGACGTGGACGCTCACGACGTCGACGCCCGCGACGGGGACGACGCCAAGGTCGACGATGCCGACGACGTGCCGCCGCTTCGCCTCGAGATGCCGACCGTGCGGGCGCTCACCGCGGCCGATCTGCCGCCGGCCAGCGTCTTCGCCTATGGACGTCGGGACCGCCTGCGCGGCCTGCCGGGTCGTGCGTGGTCGGCCGACATGGTGGCGCGCCTGCTTGCCGCCGGCGACCGCACCGGCTTTCGCGCGATCGCCGAGCGGGAGGCGCGGGCGTTCGGGATCCCGCCGGAATTCGCCGACGCCGTGATGGCGATCGAGAGCAGCTACAACCCGGCCACCATCGGGGCGGACGGCGAGATCGGCCTGATGCAGCTCATGCCGGCCACGGCGCGCATGCTGGGCTTCGCCGGGACGCTCGAGGAGCTCGCGGTTCCGGAGACCAACATCCACTACGGCGTGCGCTATCTCGCCGGCGCCTGGCGGCTCGGACGTCAGGACATCTGCACGGCGGCGATGAAGTACCGGGCCGGTCACGGCGAGACGCGCTTCTCGTATCGCTCGGTCGACTATTGCCTGAAGGTTCGGGCCCATCTCGCGGCGCGTGGCGTCGTGGTCACGGGCGCCGTGCCCGAGCCGACCTTCGGAGAGCCCGTTGGAGCCGGCGCGGTGCGCCGCCCGTCGCTCGCGGCACGGACCGATCTCGACGCGCTGAACGCCGGACTTCGCCAGATCGGCGCCGCTCCGGCGCGAGATACCGCACGATGATCGGCCGCAATTCGATACTGTTACGCTATCGATCACGTCGAATTCCCACAGCGCGGAACATCTGGCCGTGCGCGCGGGCCACACTCTCGCGCCATGTTAGGTCTCTCCGTTACTGTTGTTACAGCGTCACAAATTCGTTGTCCCCCCTCGTTAGGTTTCCGCGCGATTGATGCGGGTGGGGTCGGAGTGTTATGTGTGCGGTTTCGACCGTTATAGGGGCGGGCCATCGGCGTGACCGTAGGACGTGGCGCGCTCGCCCGCCGGTCCGGCAGCGCCCGGTGACGGACGACGGAATCGCCGGCGTCGCATGCGACGAGACGGCGGGCCCGCAGCGCGTCGGCATGCGCGTCCGGTCGCGGATCGCCGGGACGGCATTGGTGGCGGTCGCCGTCGCGGTTCACGCTTCGCTCGCCGCCGCGGCGCCGTCCCGCGCCGGCGACACCGCCACGGTCGATACCGCCGCCGCCGACACCGCTGCGGCCGGCGCGGGCCGCGACGCCGGCGGAGGTGCGGCCACGGACCGAGCCTCCAAGCCCAAGGACGCCAAGGTCAAGGACGCGAAGGGCAAGGACGCCAAAGGCACGGCCGACAAGCCGGCCGAGACGGTGCGGTTCGACATCGACGAGTACCGAGTGGAGGGCGCCGAGGCGCTGCCCGACATCGAGGTCGAGGAGGCCGTGTACCCGTATCTCGGCCCGAACCGCACGCCCGAGGACGTCGAGAAGGCCCGCGCCGCGCTGGAGAAGGCCTATCACGCCAAGGGCCTGCAGACCGTCACGGTGTCGGTGCCGCAGCAGAACGCGCTGCGCGGCTTCGTCGTCCTCAAGGTCGCGGAGAACAAGGTCGGGCGGCTGCGGGTCAAGGGTTCGCGCTATTACGATCTCGACGTCGTGAAACAGAACGCCGGGTCGCTGCGCGAAGGCAAGCTGCCGAACTTCAAGGAGGTGACGAAGGACATCGTCGCCCTCAACGCCTGGCCGGACCGCCGCGTCACGCCGTCGCTGCGTGCCGGCGTGACGCCCGGCACCGTCGACGTCGACCTCAATGTCGAGGACAAGCACCCGGTCCACGCCAGCCTCGAGCTCAACAACCGGCAGAGCCCGAGCACCACGCCGCTGCGCCTCAACGCGACGGTGCGCTACGAGAACCTCTGGCAGCGTGGCCATTCGTTGTCGTTCTCGTACCAGGTCGCGCCGATGCGCCAGAAGGACGCCGAGGTGTTCTCCGGCTCGTATCTGGCGCGCACCGACCACGAATGGCTCAACATCCTGATCTACGGCCTGACCTCGTCGAGCTCGGTGGCGACGGTCGGCGGCGCCAACGTGGTCGGTCCCGGCCAGGTGATCGGCACCCGCGGCGTGATCACGCTGCCCAACAAGGGCGACCTCTTCCACACGCTGTCGCTCGGCTTCGACTACAAGCGCTTCGAGCAGACGCTGTCGCTCCAGGCCGACGCGTTCTCGTCGCCCGTCGCCTATGTGCCGATCGTCGGCAGCTACGGCGCGAGCCTGCAGGGTGACGGCCGCCTCACCCAGTTCAACGCGACCGTGCTGGGCGGCACCCGCGGGCTCGGCAGCGACCCGTATCAGTTCGACGCCAAGCGCTACAAGGCTTCGGGCAGCTTCTTCATCGTCCGCGCCGACGTCTCGCACACCCAGGACATCTGGGCCGGTGCGCAGGTCTTCGTGAAGGTGCAGGGTCAGCTCGCCGACCAGCCGCTGGTGTCGAGCGAGCAGTTCAGCCTCGGCGGTCTCGACACGGTCCGCGGCTATCTCGAGTCCGAGGCGCTCGGCGACTACGGCGGTGCCGGCACGATCGAGCTGCGCACGCCCAATCTCGCCACCTATCTCGAGCAGACGCTCGACAACGGCGCCGGCCGGAGCGTCAAGTTCAACGCGTTCACCGACTGGCGCATCTTCGCCTTCGCCGACGCCGGCCGCACGCGGCTCAAGTCGCCGCTGATCGAGCAGCAGCAGCAGTTCGACATGGCGAGCTTCGGCTTCGGCTCGCGGATGCGCGCCATGCAATACCTCAACGCCATGGTTCTCGTCGGCCTCCCGCTGATCGGCCAGCAGGAGACGATCGCCTGGGATCCGCGGATCAGCTTTCGACTCTGGGGCGAGTTCTGATGATCGACCTGATGACCGGCCGGTTCCGACCGGATCGCCGAGGCCCCGGCATGCCGACCCCGAGGGTCCGCGTCGCCGCATTGCTGCTCGTTCTCGCCGCCGTGCTGGCGCCGGGACCGGCGGCGGCATGGTGGAACGACCAGTGGGCGCTGCGCAAGAAGATCACGCTCGACACCGGGGCGTCCGGCGCCGGGGTGAGCGACCCGATCGGCACAACGCCGGTGCTGATCCGGCTGCATGTCGGCAATTTCCGCTTCGGCTCCGCCAAGGAGGACGGCGGCGACCTGCGCTTCGTCGCCGGCGACGACAAGACGCCGCTCAAGCACCACGTCGAGAAGTTCGACTCGCTGCTCGGCGAGGCGCTGGTGTGGGTGCAGGTGCCCGACCTCAAGCCCGGCACCAAGTCGGACATCTGGCTCTACTACAACAACCCGAAGGCCCCGACCGCGGTCGACCCTAAAGGCACCTACGACGCCGACACGGTGCTGGCCTATCACTTCGCCGAGCGCGGCACGCCGGCGCAGGACGCCTCCGCCTGGGGAAACGGCGCCCAGTCGGTGGTGCCGGGCGCCGACGGCGCCATCATCGGCAACGGCCTGCGCTTCGACGGGCAGACGCCGCTGGTGCTGCCCGGCGCGCCATCGCTGGTCGTCGCCGAGGGGGGCGCGCTGACCTGGTCGGCCTGGGTGAAGATGGCGGCGCCGCAGCCGCGCGCGGCGCTCTACTCGCGCCGCGACGGCGCCAACCGGCTGCTGATCGGGCTCGACAACGGCGTGCCCTTCGTCGAGGTGGCGACCGGCGGCGCGACGGTGCGCACCGGCGAGACGGCGGCGATCTCGCCCGGCGCCTGGCATCACGTCGCGATGACGGCCGCCGACGGCCAGATCGTGCTCTATGTCGACGGCGCCAAGGTCGCGACCGCGGCGGGTGCGCTGCCGACCCTGACGGCCGGTGCTCATGTCGGCGCCCCGATGGCCGCGACCACGGCCGTGGCGCCCGGCGCGGATCCGGCCGCCGCGCCGGCCGATCCCGCGACGTCGCCGGCGACCGCGACATCGCCGACACCCGCCGATCCGGCGGCGCCTCAGGCTCCCGCGGATGCCCCCGCGGGAGCCGCCCCGGATGCCTCTGCTGCGGCGTCCGGCGGCGCCGCCCCGGCGTCCGCCGGGACGATCGGCTTCGTCGGCGACATCGACGAGCTGCAGATCGCCAAGGTGGCGCGGCCGGCCGGCTTCATCAGGTTGGCGGCCATCGGGCAGGGGCCCGATCACGCCAAGCTGATCACGTTCAGCGTCGACGAGGAGACGTCGAGCTGGCTGAGCGGCCACTTCGCCGTGATCCTGAAATCGGTCACGCTCGACGGCTGGATCGTCATCGCCCTGTGCGGAATCATGGCGGTGATCAGCTGGGTCGTGATGGTCGAGAAAGTCTCGTATCTGAACCGGGTGACCAAGGGAAACACGCTCTTCCTGCACCGGTTCCGCGAGGCGGCGACCGACCTCGACGGCCTCTTGCGCGTCGACGACGAGGAGGAGATCGCGCTCGCCCGCGACGCCGGCAAGAAGGAGACCCGGCTGATCGAGGGCGCGCCGCTGCATCGCCTCTTCCATCTCGGAGCCGAGGAGATTCGCAACCGCTTCTCCGGCAACGGCAGCGGCGCCCGCATCCTGTCGCCGCAGGCGATCGCGGCGATTCGCGCGGTGCTTGACTCCGGCTACGTGCGCGAGACCCAGAAGCTCAACCGCTCGATCGTGATGCTGACGATCGCGATCTCGGGCGGGCCGTTCCTTGGCCTGCTCGGCACCGTGATCGGCGTGATGATCACGTTCGCGGCGATCGCGGCTTCCGGCGACGTCAACGTCAACGCCATCGCGCCCGGCATCGCGGCCGCCCTGGTCGCGACGGTGGCCGGCCTCGGCGTCGCGATCCCGGCGCTGTTCGGCTACAACTATCTGGTCATCAGGATCAAGGACACGACCAGCGAGATGCAGGTCTTCATCGACGAGTTCGTCACCAAGATGGCGGAGTCGTTCCACGGGACGCCCGAGCGGCCCCTGAAGATCGCGGCGGAGTGACGGTCATGCAGGTCCAGGCCGACTCCAAGCCGTACGACGACATCAACATCACCCCGATGCTCGATCTCGCCTACGTGCTGCTGCTGATCTTCATCATCATGACGACGGCGACCGTGCAGGGCATGAAGGTGAACCTGCCGAAGGCGAGTGCCGCGCCGAGCCTCGCGCAGCAGACCACCAAGGCGATCACGGTGGCGGGCGACGGCAAGATCTTCGTCGACACCGTGCCGGTCACGCTCCCCGAGCTCGAGCAGCGGCTGGTCCAGCAGCGCGCCCTGACGCCCGACTTTCCGGTCGTCGTGCGCGGCGACAGCCAGACCCAGTATCAGAACGTGATCGACGTGCTCGATCTGCTCGGGCGCCTCGACATCAAGCAGGTCGGGCTCGCCACCAAGCCGCTGGTGAAGTGACGAGCGGACGAAGCGACGAAGCGACGAACCGACGGATCGGACGAGACAGGACGAGGCTGCGGACCGATGGCCCGGCGATACCACACGAGCGACGACAGCGGACGATCGGGCGGCCGCGGGCGGCTGCTCGCGGTCGGCACCGGGCTCGTCGTGCTGCTGCTGCTCGGCGCCGGCGTCGCGGTGCTGCTGAGCGGCGATCCGGAGCCGCCCCGCAAGGTCCAGGATCTGACCGTCGTCGCCATCCTGCCGCCGCCGCCTCCGCCGCCGCCGCCGCCCGAGAGGGAGCCGCCGCCGCCGGAGCAGAAGGTGGTCGAGCAGACGCCGGTCAAGCAGGAGATCATCGAGGAGAAGCCGGTCGAGATCCCGAAGGAGGCGCCGCCCGACGACACCAAGTCGGATGCGCCGCCGGACGGACCGCTCGGGCTCGACGACGCCGGCAAGGGGCCGGGTGATCTGCTCGGCCGTCCCGGCGGGCGCGGCATCATCGGCGGCGGCGGTGGCGGCGGGGGCGGTGGCACCAAATGGGGATGGTACGCCGCCATCGTGCAGTCGCAGATCGAGGCGGCGCTGCGCGCGAACGAGCGCACCCGCTACGCCGTGATGCAGGTCCAGGTCCGGCTGTGGTCGGACGGCACCGGACGGGTGAACCGGGTGCAGCTCGTGTCGTCGACCGGCAATCCGGAGCTCGACGCGGTCATCCAGAACGACGTGCTGGGACGGCTGACGCTGCGCGAGCCGCCGCCGAGAGACATGCCGATGCCGATCATCACGCGGGTGATGGCGCGGCGACCGACCTGAGATCCGGACCCGGGCCGGACCGGACGGACAGACGGGCCGGACGGACGAGCCGAGCAAAAAACCGAGTGTGCAGGTGTGAGGGGGTTGTCATGATCGACAGGGGCACGGTGCGGAGCATCATTCCGATCGTGGTCGCGATGGCGTGCGGGCTCGCACTGCCGACGGCGGCCGCCGCCCAGGACGAGGCTCCTCCGCGCGGGCCGCGACCGACCGTGTCACGCAGCGCGCCGCCGTCACCGAACGCCACCGTCAACCTGATCAACCTGCTGGTGAAGCAGGGCGTGCTCGACGAGGCGCAGGCGGCCGCGCTGGTCAAGCAGGCCGACGAGGAGGCCTATGTGGCCCGCCAGGCGGCGCGCGAGGCGGCCACCAAGGCGGAGGGTGCCAAGACCACGGCCGACACGGCCCTGGAGGCGACGTCTCCGAAGGGCACCAAGCGCGTCACCTATGTGCCCGAGGTGGTGAAGAAGCAGATCCGCGAGGATCTGCGCCGCGAGGTGATGGCGCAGGCCAAGACCGAAGGTTGGGCGGCGCCCGGCAAGTTCCCGGAATGGGTGTCGCGCATCCGCTTCATGGGCGACCTGCGGGTGCGCTACGAGGGTGATTTCTTCCCCAAGGGAAACGATCCGTACACGGCCGTCAACTACAACGCGATCAACACTGGCAGCCCTTACAACACAAGCAACACCGGAACCGGCGCGGTCCTCTGGCCGACTTACAATGTCGATCAGGACCGCGACCGCGCGCGCCTGCGCGCTCGGCTCGGCATGGAGGCCGATCTGTTCGACGGCTTCACGGCTGGCCTGCGGATCGCCACCGGCGACACCAACGCGCCGGTCTCGTTCAACCAGACGCTCGGCGGCTCCGGCGGCAACTTCAGCAAGTACGCGATCTGGCTCGACCGTGCCTTCATCAATTACCGGCCGTGGGACGACCTCTCGTTCTATGCCGGCCGGTTCGACAATCCGTTCTTTCATCCGACCGATCTCGTCTATCACCGCGACCTCGGCTTCGACGGCATCGCGGCGAAGGCCCGGTACGAGATCGCGCCGGGCATCACGCCGTTCTTCGTCGCCGGCGTGTTCCCGCTCTACAACACCGACTTCAACGTCGGGAACGGCATCGACTATTCGACCGGGACGGTCGGCAAGTTCCCGAGTCACGACAAGTGGATGGTCGGTGCGCAGACGGGCAGCGACTTCCGCATGACGCCGGAGATCGACCTCAAGCTCGGCGTCGCCTACTACGACTTCATGAACGTGCGCGGCCAGCTCTCCAGCCCGTGCTTCGTCTACACCTCGTCGGATCTGTGCGACACCGACCTGACGCGGCCGTCCTTCGCGCAGAAGGGCAACACCTACATGGCGCTGCGCAACATCGTCCCGGTCTACGTCAACAACGTGCTGGGCCCGCAGTACCAGTATTTCGGGCTCGCCTCGGCATTCCGCGACGTGGTGCTCAGCGGCCGGCTCGACTTCGGCCACTTCCACCCGGTGCATGTCGTGCTCGACGGCGAGTACGTGCAGAACGTCGCCTGGGACCGCGCCGACATCGCCGCCAAGGTGAACGCGAACCCGATCTGGGCGTCGGGTGCGGTGGCGCCGTGCCCATCCGGCCAGAGCGGGTGCAATCAGGTCTACGAGGGCGGCAATGTCGGTTGGCTCATGCGGATGACCGTCGGCTACAAGCAGCTCAAGGAATTCGGCGACTGGAACTTCCACGTCGGCTACAAGTATCTCGAGTCCGACGCCGTCATCGACGCCTTCGCCGATTCCGACTTCGGTCTCGGCGGCACCAACCTGAAGGGCTACTTCGTCGGCGCCAACTTGGCGCTCGGTCAGAACGTCTGGGCCTCGGCGCGCTGGATGAGCGCCAACCAGGTCGCCGGCGCGCCCTATGCGGTCGACATCATCCAGGTCGACCTCAACGCGCGGTTCTGATCATGCGCCCGTCCGCCCGTCCCGTGGCGATCGCCCTCGCGGCGATCGCGCTCGTCGCCACCGGCCTTGCCGGATCGGCCCCGGCGCAGGCCCAGTCGGAGACCGATCGGCTGCGCGAGGCGCTGCGCAGCGCCACCGCGCAGGTGCGCTCGCTCGAGGATCAGCGCGCCGTTCTCCAGGCCCGCCAGGCCGAGGCCGAGCGCGAGCGCGACCGCCTGCGCCGCCAGAACGAGACGCTGCGGGCCCAGGTCAAGGAGGCCGAGCAGGCCTATCGCCAGGCCGTGTCCGACTTCAACCAGCGCCTGACCGAGCGCGACGAGACGCTGGAGAAGTGGAAGGACGCCTATGGCGAGGCCGCGACCGTGGCGCGCGCCAAGGAGGCCGAGCGGGCCAGGCTCGAGCAGAAGGCGGCGGTGCTCGAAGCGAGCGGCAAGAGCTGCACGGCGAAGAACACCCAGCTCCTCAAGGTCGGCACCGAGCTCCTGCAGCGCTACGAGGCGATGAACCCGTTGGAAGCCGCCGTGGTCCACGACCCGATCTTCGGCCTGCGCCGGGTCGAGCACCAGAACCTGGTGCAGGACTATCGTGACAAGCTGCTCGATCAGAAGGTGAGACCATGACCAAGCCCTCCGCCCGCGTCGCGGGAGTCGCCGGCGCCGCGGGAGCGGCCCTCGTGATCCTGGCTGGTCTCGGCGGCACCGCGATCGCGCAGGCGCCCGCGCGCAATGCGCCGCCGGCCCGCCCGACCGCTCCCGCTGCGGCGCCCGCCGCCGCGCCGGCGACCGCAGCGCCATCGGCTGCGCCGCCGGTCCGCCCGGGCGAGGCTGTCCGCCAGGGGAGCGACAAGGGCGGCGAGGTGATCGCCCGGGTCGCCGGACGCGACGTGACGGCGGACGAGATCCGGGCCGTGGTGGAGAGCCTCGATGCGCGCCAGCAGGCGGCGCTCGCGCGCGATCCCGGACTTCTCAGCCAGACGGTGCGCTCGATGCTGGCCAATCGCCTCGTCCTCAAGGAGGCGCTCGACAAGAAATGGGAGCAGCAGCCGGCCGTCGCGGCGCGGGTCGAGCGGGCGCGCGAGAACGCCATCGTCGAGAGCTATCTGCAGTCGGTCACGGTGCCGCCGGTGGACTTTCCGAGCGAGGCCGACATCAAGGCCGCCTACGAGGCGAACGCCAGCGCGTTCCTGCTGCCGCGCCGCTTCCAGCTCGCCCAGGTCTTCGTCGCCGTGGAGAAGGGCGCCGACCAGGCCACGGAGGACAAGGCGCGCAAGAAGCTCGACGACGTGATGAAGAAGCTGAAGGCGCCCGGCGCCGATTTCGCCGCGGTGGCGAAGGCCGAATCGGACGACAAGGAGAGCCTCGACAAGGGCGGCGAGATCGGCTGGCTCGCCGAGGCCCAGCTCCGCCCGGAGATCCGCGGCCAGGTGGTGGGGCTCGCCAAGGGCGCGATCTCCGAGCCGGTGCGGCTCGACGACGGCTGGCACGTCCTCAGGCTGATCGACACCAGGCCGTCCGAGAGCCGGCCGCTCGCCGAGGTGCGCGACGCGCTGGTGCAGCGCCTGCGCGAGGAACGGGCGGAGGCGAACCGCCGCGCCTTCGTCACCGAGCTTCTGCGCAAGAGCCCGCCCGCCATCAACGAGCTCGCCCTCTCCAAGCTGCTCGACGGCATCCCGGCCGAGCCGCGCTGACGCCGCCGCCCTGGCTCGGGCCCGGTCGTTCGAGCACTCTCATTCTGGCACTTTCATTCTGGAACTGTCGTTCGGCGCGGTCATTCTGCCGCGCCGAACCCGACGTCGGCGCGTTTCGCATGAACGGGGCCGGGGTGCGGGTCGGCGCTGCCGGCGCCGACACGGCGTGATCCCGACGCCCGCCATCCGCGTCACGACCCCGCCAGCGTCTCGCCCTCCCGCACCGTGGACAGGGTGATGCCGGCGGCCGCCAGCGTGCGCATCAGCCGGTCGGCGTAATTGCGCCATTGCACCCGCATGGGCTCGGGCAGCTCGGGCCACGGCTCGC
Organism: Rhodoplanes azumiensis; assembly: GCF_042682915.1. Classification (NCBI taxonomy): domain Bacteria; kingdom Pseudomonadati; phylum Pseudomonadota; class Alphaproteobacteria; order Hyphomicrobiales; family Nitrobacteraceae; genus Rhodoplanes; species Rhodoplanes azumiensis. Next base: position 92,704 of record NZ_JBHUIW010000019.1, read on the forward strand.
ACTCGTTGCCGAACTGAGCCCGTCGCAGCGCATCGCCGACGACATCGATAACGCCACGATCAGCCATTCCCCCTCCGCCATGGTACTCGGATGCGAACATTATCGTTCGTTTATGACGTTTTTCACGCTGCGGTGCGTTGGAGCGTAGCGCCCCGTCCGCCCCGGTCTCGGTCCCGATCCCCTGTCGCGGAACGTGTGCGCCGGCTCCGTGCGAACGGTATCGAGGTCGCGCCCCTCTATCATCCGACGTGCCACATGGCGCCATCTGTAACGATACCGTCACGCCGCCGATATCGTTGAATGTTAGTTAAAGCCCGCCGAACGGCGGGCTGCCCGACGTCGATGCGCGAACGCCCGCGCATCGGGCGGCGGGGGCTTCCACAACATCCGGGTCGCGGGGCTTCGCCGCGTGTCGCGCCTGCCGCCGACGGCCGAGCACACACGCGTCGAACTGACACTCGTGACGCGTCGGCGTGAAGCGGACACGCGCCGATCGGACAGGCACCGGGCGGGCACGAGGAACGGAGCGTCATGCGCGTCCTGATCTGCGGCATCAACTACGCGCCCGACCTCATCGGCGTGCCGAAATACAACACCGAGCTGGCCGAAAGCCTGGTGTTGCGCGGTCACGAGGTCCGCGTCGTCACGGCGCCGCCCTACTACCCGGACTGGACCGTGCCCGAGGCCTATCGGCGGATGTGGTATGCGGGCGAGACGTTGAACGGCGTCCGGCTGACCCGTGCGCCGATCTACGTGCCGGGCCGACCGTCCGGCGGCAAGCGTCTCCTCCATCATGCCTCCTTCGCGGTGACGAGCATCGCGCCCGTCGTCTGGCACGCGCTGCGCTTCGCACCCGACGTCGTCTTCGCGGTCGCGCCGTCGCTCCTGTCGGCGCCGCTCGCCGCCGCCGCCGCCCGCCTGTGCGGGGCGACCTCGTGGCTGCATGTCCAGGATCTCGAGGTCGATGCCGCCTTCGAGCTCGGCCTGCTGCGCAACGCCGGCGCCCGCAGGGCCATGCTGGCGGCGGAGCGGACGATCCTGCGGCGCTTCGACCGCGTCTCGACCATCTCGCCGCCGATGATGCGGCGGCTGCGGGAGAAGGGCGTCGCCGCCGAGCGCCTGCGCGAGATCCGCAACTGGGTCGACACCGCGGCGATCGACCGCCGCGACCGGATGACCGCGATCCGCGCCCGGCTCGGACTCGGCGAGCGCGACATCGTCGTCCTCTATTCGGGCGCGATGTCGCGCAAGCAGGGGCTCGATCTGGTGATCGAGGCGGCGGCGCGCACCGCGTCGGCGCAACCGCGCGTTCACTACGTGCTGTGCGGCAACGGTCCGCACCGCGCCGAGCTCGAGGCGCTGGCGGCCGGCCGACCCGACGTGCATTTCCTCGACCTGCAGCCGGCCGCGCGATTGCCCGAGCTGCTCGCCACCGCCGACATCCACGTGATGCCGCAGCGGGCCGAGGCGGCCGATCTGGTGTTGCCCTCCAAGCTCTCGGGCATGTTCGCCTCGGCGCGCCCGATCGTCGTGATGGCGGCCCCAGGCACCGGCGTCGCCCAGGAGACGGAGGGGGCCGGCCTCCTGGTGCCGCCCGGCGAAGCCGACGGGCTCGCCGACGCGATCCTCCGCCTCGCCGCCGATCCGGCGCTGCGCCGCCAGCTCGGCACCGAGGCGCGGCTCCGGGCCGAGCGGCTGTGGGACCGCCTCGCCATCATCCGTAAGATCGAGCGGGAGTTCGTCGCGTCCGGCCGTCGGATCCCGATCGCCGGCGACGCGCCGGTGCCGGAAAAGAACCTGTGAGGGGGCGCCCGATCGTGGCGCTCGGGTCGCGGCGGCGTCCCGGCGAGAGCCGGGATCGTGGCTCGGATCCGGGATCGCTCGACCGTGCGGCCTGGCTCAGCCGCGCCGTGCGCGCGGGTCGCGCCCGGTGTCGCGATACTTCAGCTCCTCCTCCAGCCCGACCTTTTCGAGCAGAAGGTCGGTGACGAGACGACGGAGCCGCGCATTCTCCTGCTCGAGCTCCTCCATCCGGTCGAGCTGTCGCGATCGTCCCCCGGCCGGGGGCGTGTAGCGCGGCTCGTCGTCCACGACGGGTGCCAGCAGAGGTTGCCGGTGATCGTCGCCGTCGCGCGTCTGGCGCATCGGCCCGCGCTGCTTCCGCCAGCGGTGGTAGGTCATCACGCTGATGCCGAGCGCCTTGGAGATCTCGTGCTGGTTCTTGCCCTTGGCCGCCAACTGGTCGGCCTGCGCCAGCTTGTCGGCGATCTCTTCGGAGCCGTGACGCCTGCCTACCATCTCACTCGTTCCCGGCGAATCGAATTGGTCGAGAGAATCCAGGGTGAGCTGTGTACACCGGATTTCGCACGTTCTCAAACGCCGAGCCCGATCGAGCGACGGTGTCGAGGACGCGAATGTTCGGTCCGATCCGAGTATAACGTATCTTGTCTCATGATTTCTCGGAATAACCAACGGTGCCGCGGCCCGGATTTACAGACCGCATCGTCGGCTCCGTCCGACATAGGCCGCTGTTACGTCGCGATCCGGCGAGCGCCGCGTCGGCGAACCTCGGCTCGATCCGGTCGGCGCGGTCTCGCGTCCATTCGGGGGGATGCGACACCGCGTCGACCTGCGACCCACATGACGGTCGACGCGACGCCACATCCGATCCTCCATCCAGTGCGACATGCGGCGAGGCCGCACGTCCGGCCCGACGGCAGGGTGCGGTCGCCGCGCTGATCACGCCGGCTGCGGCTGCAGGGCCGGGTAGTCCGTGTAGCCCTCGGCGCCGCCACCATAGAACGTCGTCTGATCCGGCGGGTTCAGCGGCGCGCCGCGGCGCAGGCGCTCGACCAGGTCCGGGTTGGCGATATAGGCCTTGCCGAAGGCGACGAGGTCGGCCCGCCCCTCGGCGACAGCGGCTTCCGCGAGCACCGGCGTGTAGCCGTTGTTCGCGATATACGCCCCCTTGAAGGCGCGGCGCAGCGCCGCCCAGTCGAAGGGCGCGTTGTCGCGCGGGCCGCCGGTCGCGCCCTCGATGACGTGCAGATAGGCCGGCGCGAGCGTGTTCATGCGGGCGACCAGATGACCGAACAGGGCGGCCGGATCGCTGTCGGCGATGTCGTTGGCCGGCGACACCGGCGAGATGCGGATGCCGGTGCGCTCGCGGCCGATCTCGCCGATCACGGCGGCGAGCACCTCGAGCGTCAGCCGCACCCGGTTCTCGAGCGACCCGCCGTACTCGTCGCTGCGCTGGTTGGTGGAGTCGCGCAGGAACTGGTCGAGCAGATAACCGTTGGCGGCGTGCACCTCGACCCCGTCGAAGCCGGCCGCGATCGCGTTGGCGGCGGCCTGCCGGTAGGCGGCGACGATGCCGGGCAGCTCCTCGGTGCGCAGCGCCCGCGGCGTCGAGGTCTCGACGAACTGGCCGCCGACCCAGGTCTTGGTCTTGGCGGCGATCGCCGACGGCGCGACCGGCGCGCGTCCGCCCGGTTGCAGCGAGACGTGCGAGACGCGGCCGACATGCCAGAGCTGGATGACGATGCGCCCGCCGGCCGCATGCACGGCGTCCGTCACGGCGCGCCAGCCGGCGATCTGCTCTTCCGAATGGATGCCGGGGGTCGCCTCGTAGCCCTGGCCCTCCGGCATGATCTGGCTCGCCTCGGTGATCAGCAGGCCGGCCGAGGCGCGCTGCGCATAATAGGTCGCGGCGAGCGGGCCCGGCACGTTGCCGGCGGCGGCGCGGTTGCGCGTCAGTGGCGCCATGACGATGCGGTTGGGAAGCTCCATCCCGCCGAGCCGGAACGGCTCGAACAACTTGCCCGTGGATGCGGGAGTGGCCATCGTGATGTCCTTCGTTGGTCGCGTCTCAGGTTGATCGCGTCGTGATTGCATGCAACGACGCGCCGCGCGGGACGCGGCGGTCGCGGGGGCGGGACGGCCGGCGCTGTGGCGTCCGCGGCTGAGTTGGGTGCGCTGCACCCCGTCGTCAATGGCGCCCGCCTCGGCGCATCGGAGCACCTGCCATGCAGCCGATCACGGATCCGCGAGACGGCGACGCCGAGGACGACGCCTCCAGCACCAAGCAGCGCTCGCTCCTGTCGCTTGCGGGCAGCCTGCTGGCCGAGATCAGCCTGCCGAAGCTGGTCGTCGCGTGGATGTGGCTGATCGGCGTGCCGGGGCTGTTGCTCGGCGTCGCGCCGCTCCTCGCCTCGGTCTGGCTGTCGACGGTTTCGACCAAAGTCGCATATGCCGTCTCCGGCGTGTGGTCGGCCCTGGTGCTCGCCGCCGTGTTGGCGCTCGGCTGGTTCGGGGGGCGTCGGCTCGTCCGGATCGCCGAGGGCAGCTTCTGGGCGCTGACCTCGCTCGCCGTGCAGCCGATCTATGCGCTCGCCCGCGAGGGGCTGCGCCATCTCGCCGAGGCCGTGCTGGCGAAGGGCGCCGGGCAGGCGCGCCGGGCGCGGCTGCGCGCCGCGACCGCGGCGGTCGCGGGCCTCGCGGTCGCGGTGCCGGCCGTGCTGCTGGTCGTCTGGCTGTGGCCGTCGACCCGCTGGAGCGGCAGCATGGCGGATCTCGCCGCGCCGCTGCGCCTCGCGGCCGCCGGTGCCGCCAACGCGGCCGTGCTGATCGCCGGCTACTTCGCCGCCGCCGCGGCCGTGTGGGGCATCGCCGACGCCACCATGTCCCAGCCGCGCACGCGGCGCTTTTCGGGGGCGGGGGGCGAGAGCGACCCGGACGAGGCGTCCCCCGGCACGGCACAACCCGACGCGATGGTTCGACGCTGGCGGGTCGCGCATCTCTCCGATGTCCACATCGTCGGCGAGCGGTTCGGCTTTCGCATCGAATGCGGCCGTGCCGGACCGCGCGGCAACGGCCGGCTGCATCGCGTGCTCGCCCGCCTCGCCGAGATCCATGCGAGCGCGCCGCTCGACCTCGTGCTGATCACGGGCGACGTGACGGATGCCGGCCGCTCGGCCGAATGGGCCGAGTTCTTCGATGCGCTGGCGCCGTATCCAGAGCTCGTGGCCCGGATGCTGATCCAGCCCGGCAATCATGACGTCAACGTGGTCGACCGCGCCAACCCGGCGCGGCTCGACCTGCCGTTCAGCCCGGTCAAGCGGCTGCGTCAGGTGCGCACCCTCTCCGCCATCGCGGCCGTGCAGGGGGATCGCGTTCACGTCGTCGATCTCGCGGCCGGCAAGGTCGGGCCGATCCTCGGCGCGGCGCTGGCGCCGCACCGCGACGCGCTCGCGCGCTTCGCCGACCGCGCGGCGCTGCGCGGCGTTCCGGCCGTCGCCGATGCGTGGGCGCGGGCGTTCCCGCTGGTGCTGCCGCCGGCGACGCCGGACGGCCTCGGCGTCGTGCTGCTCGACTCCAACGCCGACACGCATTTCTCCTTCACCAACGCGCTCGGCCTCGTCACGGCCGAGCAGATGCGCGGCGTCGAGATCGCGCTCGAGGCGCATCCGGCGGCGTGCTGGCTCGTCGCGCTCCATCATCACGTCGTCGAGTATCCGATGCCGGCCAAGCAGCTGTCCGAACGGATCGGCACCGCGCTCGTCAACGGCACCTGGTTCGTCCGCCGCCTGCAACGCCTCGTCCCCGACGCCGTGGTGATGCACGGTCATCGCCATGTCGACTGGATCGGCACGTGCGGCGATCTGACCATCGTCTCGGCCCCGTCGCCCGTGATGGGCGCGACGAACGACCGCGACACCGCCTTCTACATCCACACGCTCGCGCGCGACGCGCAGGGGCGCCTGCATCTGCTCACGCCGGAGCGAGTCGTGATTCCGGGCGTGACGGAGGAGTGACCTGGTCTCGACCGTCCACGCTCCGCGCGTCCCCGTTTCCAGCTACGGGATGCACACATCGCGTGCCGTGCATGAGAGCGTCATGCGCGGGCTCGACCCCGCATCCATCGACGTCGCCAACAGTCGGTCGATCGCAGAAAGATGGATCGCCGGGTCGCGCCCGGCGATGTCGTCGGAGGGTGTGGCCGGCGCCTGCCGTCGTCTGACGTGATCAGGACGGCGTCTTCTTCGCCGCCGTCTCCGCCGCCGTCTCCGCCGCCGCCGTCTCCTCCGGCGCCTCGCCGGCCAGCAGCGTCGCGACCCAGCGGCTTCTTGGATACTGCTCGCACACGGTGAGGATCGCGATGACGATCGGCACGCCCATGAAGGCGCCGGCGATGCCCCACAGGAAGCTCCACAGGAACACGGCGAGCAGCACCACGAAGGGCGACAGTGACAGCCGGCTGCCGGCGACCCGCGGCTCCAGATAGCTGCCGACCACGAACTGGATGAGGTTGAGGGAGGCGAAGACGGCGAGCATCGTCTCCCACGACTGGAAATGGGCCAGCGCGAACAGGGTGGGGGCCAGCGTGGCGACGAACGGCCCGATGAACGGGATGTAGTTGAGCGCGAAGGCGACGACACCCCATTCGGCATAGAGCGGCAGGCCGATCGCGACGGCGAAGCCCGAGACCAGCGCGCCGGTGATCACGCTCATCACGGTGCGTACCAGCATGTAGGTCTGCAGCTTGGCGGCCGTCGCGGCGCCGGCCCGCACGAGCCGCTCGGCGCCGATCGCGACGAGCTTGCGGCCCGTGTCCTCGACCTCCAGCAGGCCGAGGATCAGGAACACCAGCGCCACCACGGAAAAGCTCGCGACGCTCTGCAGGCGCGACGCGACGGTCTGGATCGCGCCCACCATCCAGCTCGGGCTGAGCATGTCGGAGAACACGCCCGTGACGGCGAAACCGTGGCCCTCCAGCCAGACGGTCGCCTGCTGATACATCGCCTGGAACCGCGCCGTGTCGGCGATCAGCCAGCGCGCGGCGCGGCCGAAGCCCCAACCGATCATGGTGCCGAGCCCGGTCAGCACCACGGCGACGGCGACGACCGTGATCAGCAGCGCGAGCAGGCGCGGCAGCCGTTTCTGCAGCGTCGCCTGGACCGGCCAGGCGACCGCGACGACGAAGATGCCGAACGCCACCGGCGCCAGGATCACGCGGCCGAAATGGAGCGCGATGCATACCAGCACGGCCGTGCACACGGCCAGCAGGGTCAGGTGTCCACGGTTCGGCGTCATGTGGATTCCGAAGTTCGTTGGTCGTCATTCCGGGGCGGCGCGGAGCGCCGAACCCGGAATCCAGCCCAGACTGCGGAGCCTGACCCTGGATTCCGGGTTCGGGTCTTCGACCCGCCCCGGTACGGCGACCGATTCTGGTCGTCGATCACGTCTCGGGAGGATACGTGCTTTCGTCTCCCGCTGCCCAGCGCGCGGTTCCGCCGTCACGCACGAATCGCGTCGGGGGCCTCGATCGCCTTGCGCCAGTGGCAGTCGGCGAAGCAGCAGCCGACGATGCCGCGCTGCAGCCGGTCGCCGATGCGGGCGAGGCGGCCGGACAGGCCGGCGGCGACGATCGGCTTGCCGATCGGATAGCAGGTGTTGAGCCCGAGGCCCCAGGCGAAGTCCGCCGCGGCGAAGCGGTGTGCGCGATTGCCGGCGCCGATCAGCAGCACCGGCGCCGTGTAGCAGATCTCGGCGAGCGCGCGCAGGAAGCCGGCGACCGGCGTGCCGTCGACCGTCAGATCGGTGATCAGGCAGTCGAAGTTCTCGGAGCCGAGCAGCGTCTCGGCGTCCGAGAAGCGCGCCGCCGCCATGGCGGCCCAGCCGGTGCGGTCGGCGATGGTGCAGATGGTCCGGCACACCGCCGGGTCGTCGTCGACCACCAGCAGCCCGCGCTTCCAGGTCTGGCCGCAAGGCTCTGGCCTCAGCGGGGTCGCGCGGGTCGGCACCACCGTCTCCTGTCCGGCTCGGGTCGGCGTTCGACGGGCGGAGGCCGTGCGCGTCCTCCGCACGGGCGGCCGGACGGTCGTCGCGGGTGCCCATCGGCCTCGTCGGGACGTCACTTTCGTACACCGTTCGCTGAAAAGCCGTTAACGGCTGGCCCATGAAACGAGGGGTTGCCGGTTCCCGACGCGTCGTCCGCGGGAACCGGCTCCGTCGCCCAGCCGAAACCGCGGGGCAGATCCGCCGGCCGGCCCGCTTCCGCCGCGTTCGGGCGCCCCCGTAGAAATGGGGCATCGAAACCAGAAAAAGAGGAAAACGCCATGGCTCGGCTGCAGGGGAAGGTCGCCGTCGTCACCGGGGCGGGCGCCGGCATCGGCGCCGCGGTCTGCCGCGCCTTCGCGGCCGAGGGTGCCGCCGTCGTCGCCGTCGACATCGCGGCCGGACCGCTCGAGGGGCTCCTCGCCGACGTGACGCGGGCCGGGGGCCGCATCACCGGGCTCGTCGCCGACGTCGCCGAGGAGGCGACCGCCGAGGCCGCGGTGGCGCGTGCCGTCGGGGAGTTCGGCGGGCTCAACGTGCTGGTGTCGAACGCCGTGCTCGACCTGCCGCTGGCGCCGCTCACCACGCTGTCGCTCGCCGACTGGCGGCGCACCTTCGCGGTCAATCTCGACGCCTCGTTCCTGTTCTCGAAGCACGCCATCCCGGTGATGGAGCGGGGGGGCGGCGGCAGCATCGTGCTGGTCGCCTCGCAACAGGCGCGCGTCGCCCGGCCCGGCCGTCCCTGGTACTGCGCCGCCAAGGGCGCGCTGGTGCAGCTCGCCAAGGCCATGGCGGTCGACCACGCGGAGCAGAACATCCGGGTCAACACGCTGTCGCCCGGCCCGATCGAGACCGGCCGCTACCTGAAGAACTTCGCCACGGCGGAGGCGGCCCGCGCCAGCCACCACACGCTGCTCGGCCGGCTCGGCCGGCCCGACGAGATCGCCGGCGGCGCCGTGTTCCTGGCGAGCGACGAATCCTCGTTCATGACCGGCTCGGATCTCTTGATCGACGGCGGCTACACGGCGGTGTGATTTGGTCGGCGGATCGTGATCTCGGTCATTCAAGGGCGGCGCGCAGCGCCGAACCCGGAATCTAGCGACAGACTGTGCACCCTCGGCTGGATTCCGGGTTCGCTGCTTCGCAGCGCCCCGGAATGACGACCGACGTGATCAGGCGAACGCTTGTGAGAGGAGCCGCGCTCACGGCCTGCGCGCGGCGAGCCGTGTGACGCCTAGCCGCTGATGCGCTCGATCTCGGCGCCGCAGGCGGAGAGCTTGCTCTCCAGCCGCTCGAAGCCGCGGTCGAGGTGATAGACGCGGTTGACCAGGGTCTCGCCCTCGGCGACCAGCGCCGCGATGACCAGCGACACCGAGGCGCGCAGATCCGTCGCCATCACGGGCGCGCCCTTGAGCCGCGGCACGCCGGCGATGGTCGCCGTCTCGCCGTCGAGTCTTATGTCGGCGCCGAAGCGGGCGAGTTCCTGCACGTGCATGAAGCGGTTCTCGAAGATCGTCTCGGTGATGCGCGACGTCCCCTTGGCGCGCGTCATCAGCGCCATCAGCTGCGCCTGCAGATCGGTCGGGAAGCCCGGGAAGGGCGCGGTCGTCACCGTCACGGGGGCGATGCCGGCGCCGTTGCGCTGCACCCGGATGCCCTCGTTGGTGGCGGCGATCTCGACACCGGCCTCGACCAGCACGTCGAGCGCGGCCTGCAGGAGCTCGGGGCGGGCGCCGTCCAGCATCACGTCGCCGCCCGTCATCGCCACCGCCATCGCATAGGTGCCGGTCTCGATGCGGTCGGCGAGAACGCGGTGGCGGGTGCCGTCGAGCCGCGCCACGCCCTCGATCTCGATGCGCGGCGTGCCGGCGCCCTTGATGCGGGCGCCCATCTTGACGAGACAGTCGGCGACGTCGGCGATCTCCGGCTCGCAGGCGGCGTTCTCGATCACGGTCGCGCCCTTGGCCAGCACGGCGCCCATCAGCGCCGTGTGGGTGCCGCTCACCGTCACCTTGGGGAAGACGATCTCGCCGCCGCGCAGCCCGTGCGGCGCGCGGGCCAGCACATAGCCGCCGTCGATCTCGATCTCGGCGCCGAGATGTCGCAGCGCCATCAAGAGGAGGTCGACGGGCCGCGTGCCGATGGCGCAGCCGCCCGGCAGCGACACCTTGGCCTCGCCCATGCGGGCGACGAGCGGGGCGATCACCCAGAAGCTCGCCCGCATGCGGGAGACGAGATCATAGGGCGCCGTGGTGTCGACGATGCGCTTGGCCGAGATGTGCAGGGTCTGGCCGTCGTACTCGCCGTCGCCCGGCCGCTTGCCGCCGACCATGATGTCGACGCCGTGATTGCCGAGGATTCTCTGGAGGAGCGCGACGTCGGCGAGGCGCGGCACGTTCTCCAGCACCAAGGGCTCGTCGGTGAGCAGGCTCGCGATCATCAGGGGCAGGGTGGCGTTCTTGGCGCCCGAGATCGGGATGCGCCCCTTCAGGGGCTGCCCGCCCACGATGCGAATCCTGTCCATCTCGCCCCCTCTGCCCGCGCCCCGAGCCGCCCTTGCGGTGTCCGCTCGCCGGCGCGTCTATCCATCGATGCCGGATTGCTTTTCTGTGACGATTCCGGCGGAATCGTGGGACTCGGAGCCGTGCGGCTCGGCCGGCGCGGCCGTGCCGCAGGCCTGTCCGCCCGTTTCGGCCGGCGCCGCCCGGTCGCACGGATCGACCGCACCGGGCGCCGTCGTCAGGCCGGTCGCCTCCGGCAGGCCGGCCGCCGCCGGCGGATCGGCCGCCTCCGGGGCGCGGCGCGCCCGCGACTGCATCTTGCGGCGCTTGAGATTGTCGCGCAACGCCGCCGCGAGCCGCTGCTCGCGCGCCACGCGCTCCCGATCCTTCCCGGCCGCCGTCATGGCGGCCTTAGAGCACGGCGAGGAGGGGGGCGCAACACGGCGGGCGACACGGGACGCGAGTGGCCACGGCGACCCGGAGCCGGCTTGGCGCGCGTGCTGTGACGATCCGAGACGGACACAAATCGCTGGTGCTGCCGGACAGGATTGAACTGTGGCAAGCGCCGTACAGGTTATTGATCTTGAACGGCTTTCGGCTCCGTCGTGAGACTTTGGTGTACCAGGCCGGGGCTCCGAGGGGAAGCCGATCGGTGGCGCCCCGACCAAAAAGACAGATGACCTGAAACCTCGGACGAGAAAAATGCGGTGATCACGTCGCGACCCGCCGCAGCACCCGCGACACCTGCATGGGCGTCCAAGCGCCGCCGCCGCGGCTCGTCGGGATGCCGCGTGCAGTCAACGCTCGCGCCATCGCGCCGAGCGAGGTGACGCCGGCCGCTCTCAGCTCGCGGATCACCGGCTCGAGATCGGCCGCTCGCGCCTCCGAGCGGGCCGTCTGAGCGGCGCGGCCGGCCGCACGGGCTTCCGTCGACACGACCACGCCGCGGTTGCCGCCGAGCTTCCGGCCCCGCGCCTTCGCCGCGGCCAGTGCCGCCTTCGTGCGGGTGGAGATCAGCCCCGCTTCAAGCTCGGCGACGGCGACCATCTGTTGCAGCATGAACCGGCCGGTCGGCCCCTCGATCGCCGGAAGGTCCGCGAAGCGAACGTCCACACCCGCGTCGAGCAGCCGCGACAGGAAGCTGACGGACCGGGTGAGGCGGTCGACCTTGGCGACGATCAGCGGCGCCCGGTGAAGCCGCGCGGCGGCGAGCGCCCTGTCCAGCTCCGGCCGGTCGGACTTCCGCCCGCTCTCCACCTCGGTGAACTCGGCGACCACCGACCAGTCCCCGCCGTTCAGATAGCGGGCGACCGCCTCGCGCTGCGCCTCGATCCCGAGGCCGGAAGCGCCCTGCTTCGCAGTCGAGACGCGGTAGTAGGCGACGAACGCGCCGTGTGCCATGGCGGCTCCTCCTCAGTCCCGCGGGGTCGGGTTGCCACGGAGGAGCGCGAACAGGACGAAGTTGACGACGACCCCCAGAACGAAGGTCACGAGAAGAGGCACCATGAGGATCACCAGCGTGTAACGACTGTGTCAACGAACGTCGACACGGATGTTATGCGCTATGGCGGTGCGGCTGGCAAGCCCGTTCTGCGGCTCACGCCCCCTTCGGACCGCCGGGAAGCCGGAACGAGCCCCACGGCGTTCCCTTCGGCGAGTGCGGCGGGGGCGGACCATCCAGCGTGGCGACCTTCGGCGGGTCGGTGCGGTGCCAAGTCCGTGCCGGGAGCGGCCACGGGCACGAGGTCGGCCGGGGCTCCGGAACCAGATCGCGGTGACGGGTGATCGCGTCCGGGACGTAGTTCGAGAGACCGCGCAGGTCGTAGACCTTGTCCACTTCGCCGGGCCGGAGCACGAGCCACCATGTCCGCTCCGCCGCCCTGCTGGTGATGCCGAGGTTCCGCCGGAGCAGGTTTAGCGGGTTGCCGTCCCGGAACGCCGGGCCGAGACCGTACTCGGTCGGCCGGAAGCCGAGCAGCAGCCGTGCCACGATCGGCCGGCCGGCCCGCGGATCGTCATCCCCGACCACGACGTTGCCGTGCTGGACGCCCCACAGCCGGAAGCCGGTGGCGGCGGTGACGCGGTCGAAGTCGTCGGGGGTGATCAACACGGGCCAGCCGGCGGGACCGACCGACAGCAAGAGCGCCGGGCTGCCGTCCAGCGTCTCGCCGGATTGCACGATGGGCGCCGACACGATGCGGCTGGTCATGGGCGAGTGCTCCTTCGGTGTGGTCGGGGCGGTGCCGGCTCGGCGGCGGAAGGCAGGGCGACGCGCGGCGTGGCTCTCGGAACGACGGGCTGAGTCGCTGTCCAGTTCAGCGACCGCCCCGGCCCGGGGGGAATGACCGCAGCGGCGTGGATCGAGGGGGCGGCTCGGAAATTGTCGCCAAAACATGCCGGGTCGTTTCCCCACGGCCCCATCCGCGGGTCATCCGGCGTTCTGCTACGCTCTCGAACGGACGTGAACGGACGCGCTCCGATCGGCGGCGAGGCCCGGGCGGGCAGACGTGAAATCGTCCTTGGGTGCGGGGCAGATAACGCATTGTGAAAAAAGCGAAAAATGCCGACGTTCAGCGTTCACGACCTATCATGAACATGAACAGTGAAGCGTCTGGCAGGGCGAAGCACCAAGGTGACTTCTTGGGGCGACTGTGACCGCCCTGAACGCGCCGGCCGGGGCGGGTGTCGGACCCGCTGGTCTCCCGGTCGGTCGGGTGGTGGTTCAGAAGTCGTTGTGCGCGTCGTCCTCGTCGGCCTCCGCGGCATCGGGGAAGGCGTCCAGGCCGCTCTCGCTCGCTCGTGCCGCCTGGACGCAACGCTTCCAGTCCGGCGCCGTGATGAGCTTGCCGGCGATGGCGGTATTCTTCAGGCCCGATAGCTTGCCGGTCGACACGCCCAAGGCCTTCGCGAGGTCCGCGTCACGTCCGTAGCGGCAGGTCTTCACCAGGGCCACGACCCGCCCCAGTACCGCGTTCTCGCTCTCCTTCCACCGCCACCGCAGCGTTCCGTCGTCGGCCTCCTCCAGCCACACGCTGGTCTCCACGATGGTGTCGTTCCGGCGCCCGCGGTACTTCGTGAACGCCAGATCGAAGGCGGTCGTGTGCCGGGACGCGACGCCGCTGTTCGCCTTCAGGCCGATGATCGCCTCGAAGGTCGTCGCGATCTTCGACGACCCGCGGTAGCTGTCGCCGCCCTTGTTGGAGTGGTGGACCAGGATGGTCGCGATCCCCGCCTGCTTCATGCGGAGCAGGAAGGTCAGCACCGGGTTCATCGCCGCGGCGTCGTTCTCGTCGTCGACCCCGGCGAGGACCGAGAAGTTGTCCAGGATCACGAGGTCCGCCTTCATGCCGCGGGCGCGGGCGTAGATCGTCTGCTGCCCTTCCGGCGTGGCGATGTCCGGGAACGACGCCTCCGGATCCTGATGGCTGCGCACCAGGAGCCGCAGGTTCTTCGCCGCCGCGTCCACGTCCAGGCCCTCGACGGCGTCCTTCAGGACCACGAGGCGGTCCTTCAGGTCCGCCAGCGCCATCTCACCGTCCACGTAGAGGACGCGGAAGGGGTGCGGCGCCTTCCATCCGAGGAACTTGCCGCCGCCGGCCGCCGCGAGCGCGATCGACAGGGCCGCCATGGTCTTGCCGACGCCGGGCGCCGCCCAGAGCATCAGGCTCTCGCCCTGCTTCATCAGCGGGTCGAGGATGTAGTCGCGGACCGGGAGGTCCGTGCTCAGCAGGTCACCGAGGGACAGCGAGCGAAGGCGAGCGCCATCGTCCGCCCCACGGTCATTCCGTTGGGTCATGTTCACCTGTTCGAGGTTGAGGTGGTGGATCGCCAAGCGGCCGGCCGAGCCCGTCAACGGGCAGGGCGGTCCGATCTAGGCTGTTAGTGTCCCAATTGCCATTCTGGGCTGCAGGGTTAGATTGTGCTGCCGAGAGTTGAGCGTTCCAGGCTGCTATTGTAGGCCCGATTGACCGCCGGCCGGACGGAGGCCGGGCCGGTCCATAGTCGGTCCACGCTTATGCTGTTGCTCACCCTTCTGCGCCGCGCGGCTTCAGGCGGTCCGCCTCGGCCTGCGCCTTGGCCTTCGCCGCCTCGGCCGCCTGCTTCTCCGCCTGGGTCCGGGCGTGGGCTTCCTGCTCCTCGGCGAGCCGGATCAGGGTCGCGGCGTGCTGCCGAAGCGCCTCCGTGAAGGTCGCCGGGAGCGGCATCATCTCGGTCGCGCCCACCTCCACGGTCGCCGGGTCGGCGCCGGCCAGGACGTAGCCGCCCGTCTTGCGGATCGCCGGCAGCACCTCCCGGACCACCCAGTCCTGGAACGGCCGGGCGATCGGCTTCTTCGACCGCATGATCAGCCGATAGAGGCCCGCCTCGGAGACGGTGCGGGCCTGCTGGGGGCCGCCAGGGGTGTCAATTGAAGTGACCCCCTTCTCGTCGTCGCTCAGCTTGCGGAGGGCCATGGCTTGATGCTGCCGGAGGCCAAGGACCGAGGTCACGTCCCCCGCCACGAACCAGGGCGCCCCGTCGAGGGTCGCCACGCGGACCTTGTGGGTGGTCTCCAGCCCATTGATCAGGGCCGTGAAGTCGAAGGTCGAAACCGTCACCCCCCGGTTCAGCTCGTCCTCGGACAGCTCGCCGGTGACGACCTTCTCCTCCCCGGCGATGTAGCCGTGGTCCTTGCGGATCGCCGGCAGGACCGTGCCGTTGAGCCAGTCCTGGAACGCCGCGACCTCTGGCCGGACCCGCTGGGCCCGCCCGATGAGCTTGTAGAGGCCGCTCTCGGAGATCGCGAGCAGGTAGGGGTAGCCCCGGATACCGAGGGAAGTTTCCGCGGTATTGCGATGGATGAGGCGCGTCTCGTCGTCGTTCAACCCCCGCATGAACATGCTTGCGCTGCCCTCTTTGGGGATGCGGTAGCCGAGCGCGACACACACGTCCTTCGCCACGAACCAGGGCGCTCCGTCGATGGGCACCACCCGCACCTTGCGGATGATCTCCTCGCCCCCGACCAGGGCCGTGAAGTCGAACGTCGAAACCGTCATTCCGGTTCAGCTCGTCCTCGGACAGCTTCGCGGGATGCCGTGATGGCGGCCGTGAGCAGCGGCTGGCGTGAGGAGGGCATTCACAGTCTTGCGTGTCGCCGGCAGCATCAACAGGGAGCGGGTGCCAAGCAGCGGACACGCTCATCCCCCGTCTAACGAAAACGAGCTGGGACATGGCCCCGCTCGCTGTCGCCGCAAGTCACTGGATGCGCTCAGTCGCGGCCGTCGAACCCACCACCGCCACGCCATCCCTTCATCCAAGCGAGCCAAACGCCGAATGCTACGGGCAGCACCCAAAACAGCAAGAATAGCCACACGCCATGCATATACGCCTCCTCACCGCTCGCCGTGCCCTTCCGGGACTCCCTGAGACGCGAAGGGCGGGCCGATGGCCGTCACACCGCCCGCCCCCGAGAAGCCGCCAGCGACCCGCTACGGGCCGCCAGCGCCGGGTCTGTCCACCGTCAGGGATTGACCGGGAACACCACCTCCCACACCGCCGCCGGGGCGACCGTGACGTCTTCCACGCCAGCCTCCCGGAGCACGTCGGGAGCCGGCAAGGTGCGGCAGGGGAGCATGGTGCGGGCCTTGCGGTCGTCGACCACCAGTTCACGGACGGGGTCCACCATCAAGCCGAACACCCATGGCTCGGTGCGGGCGAGGAAGCTCCACGCCGTGTCGAAGCCGGCCGGAATGTCCGGCGCGAGCAGGGCGGCGGGAATGGCGGAGAGGTTGCAGTTCTCAGTTGCGCTCACGGTCAGTCTTCTTGCCTGGGTCATGGTTGCCAAAACGGGATTGCCTTCGTAGTGGCAGGAATTCAGTCCCACCACCAGGGAGCGGTATGCCGGCCCGGAGTCCACGGGTCAAGCGCCTCAGCACGATCCGCCTTGGTCTGCCTCGCCGGCCCGGCGTCGGCCGGCCCCGTTCAGTCGTCCGACAGCTTCCTGCGGCTCCACGCCCGCAGCGGCGTCCGACGGCCGTTCTTCCGCTTCTCGTCGCGGGCGGGGGAGGTCAGTCAGCGGCGTCGTAATCGCCCTACACTCGCCTCCGATGGGCTCGACTGCTCCAAACTCAAAGCCGCCAGCTCCCGAGCAAACGCCCTGATGTGCTGTCGCGCTTGGTGTTTGAAGTAGAGGAACGGGGCGAGGAAACAGATCAAGCTCGTCCAGGCGATCGCGCTCGCGAAGGCCGTGCCGTCCAATCCTGCGAACGCCAGAAACACTGTGAGAACGGCCACGGCGACAGCCAGCCCGGTCATACCAGCAACGAGGGGATCGTGCTCGGGAGGCGGGGCATATGCCGAAGCCCTCTTCTTCGCAGTTTGCCACCGGAGATCAAAAAGATCGGCATGCACCGGCATGGAGGAAGGCATTGCCTCTGATCTCAGATCAGGGGCTGCGTCGCCCTCCTTGTCCGTCTCTCGGTCTGCAGCGTTCGCCTGATCGGCCTCCTTGAGCATCTTGTGTGCAGCCTGCAGTGCCGGACTGCGTTCAGCATCGAGCGGCGCATCGTTCGCCTGTGCATCCGCCGGGGCGGGGCGCGGTGGCGCGAAGGATTGCTCAGTTTCGACGGATGCATTCTCTCTCGCCTGTATCCGCCGCCGCCGCTCAGCAGCCCAGATCACCAAGCCGGTCCAGATGAGCAGAGCGACCGTGGTCATCGCGAGGGAAACGAGGCTGATGGGACGATACGATAGGCTCGCTACGGCGTAGATCGCACCAAACATGAGGGCTACATAAAGGGCCATGCCCGGATGGCGAAGAAAGCCCCCACACAAAATGGCTATCACGATGATAACGGGGTCGAACAGATGCGCGACCACGGTGCTCAGGACCACGGCAGTCTTCCTTTCGTTCTGACAGCAGGGCGGGCTACAGGGCGCCGTACCGAGGGAACTTCTCCATCAGCTCAATCCGGGCCTTCAGGGTGACGCGGGTGTACTTCCGGCCCTGCGTGACTGCCGCGTGGCCGCAGATCGCGTCGAGCTTGACCTCGTCGAGACCGGCTTCACTGCCTCGCGTTTTGAAGGTGTAGCGCCACGCATGGCTGGGCTGGACAGCCGGGTCGGGGACGACCTCACGAACGGCTTCCCGGATGCGGCTATACACGCCCTCGGCGGACCCTGTGGCGGTGCCATCCGCACCGCGGCGGCAGAAGAGGTGCCCATCTTCCGCGGCCTTCACGAAGTCGATGAAGCCCACCTCGATCAGATGTTGATGGACGGGCACGTCGCGGAACTGGTTCGTCTTGATCCCACCGGCTTCCGGCGTGAGCCGGATCACCCACGCCCCGTCCTCCCGCCTCACGTCCTGCTTCCGAAGCTGGACCATCTCCATGACGCGGGCGCCTGAGTACGCGCACAGCCACGGCACCCACCGCTTCGCCGCGGTCGTCTTCGGATCCTCCCGGTCCGTGCCGGTGACGGCCAGCGCCGCGCGAAGGATCGCGGCGGCTTCGTCGGGCGTGAAGTACCGTTCCCGGACCTCGGGTTTCCCACGCCCTTCGATCCACGCCTCCTCCGCCGGGTTCGTGCCGAGCCATCCGGCCCGCTTCCCCCACGCGAACATCGCGCGAAGCGCGGCAAGGTCGGTGTCGTTGATGGTCTTCGCGCTGATGCCGGAGGAGCTTCGCTCGTTCGCCCATCGCTGAACCGCAGCCGGGGTCACACGGCGCAGATCGTCGTGCCCGAGCGCCTTCGTGAAGCGCAACACCGCCGCCTGCCATCGCTTCGCCGTGCGTGGTCGGACGCCTCGGGCGACCGCCGCAACCTGCCACGCCTCGACCAGGGCGCTGATGCTGCGGCCCGCGTCGGGCTTGGCGTCCGGCCCTTCCCATGTCGGGAACCGCGTCGCGTAGGCGTCCGGCGCGTAGTCGCCGTCCGCGTTCCGCGCCAGCTTCTCCGCCGCTTCGGTGAGATCCCGCGAGAGCGCCTCGATCAGCCGCCAGCGACTCGTGTCGTCGGTGACGATGCCTTCGCGCAGAAGCACGGCGTCGACCATCTTCCCGAAGCGGCTCTCCAACGAGAACTCGCGCCGGTCGGCATGGTCGTCGAAGATGCCGAGTTGGGCACCGAGCCCATATTGCCCGAGCCGCGCATCGCGGTTCGCCTCGGCGATCGCCCGCCATTGCTCCGCCGCGATCACGGGATCCTCTTCCAGACCTTCGGTGAAGGCTCGGTAGACCAGACCGGAGAGCCCGGCGACCTGCTTCGGGGTCAGCGGCGTCGGCCCCTTCCGTAGCGCCTCAATCTGGCGCTCGACCGCTGCAGCGACCTCCGCACACTTCGCCTTCGCGGCCTCCCGGTCGGCGGTGCCGAGAGACACCTTGATGTGCGTCGCACCCCACCCGGCCGGCTTCCGGGCTCGTGGAAGCGCCGCAACGATGTGTCGCAAATCGGCGGGTATCTTCCGCCGGTAGTACCAGCGGTCTGAGCCTTTGAGCTTGGTCGGGCAGGTCATTCTGAGGGCCACGGTGTACCATCCCGGTGTACCAGGGACGGAGCCGAAAGGCCAAGAAGATCATTAACCTACTGATATTGATTAGTTATTTCTGGTGCTGCCGGACAGGATTGAACTGTCGACCTCTCCCTTACCAAGGGAGTGCTCTACCACTGAGCTACGGCAGCATCAGGCTCGCGCGGGCGGTGCGACGCGGTGCGACGCAGTCTCCGGCGACGCGGTTCCATGCCACAAGCCCCGGGGCGGCGCAAGCGCCGCGGCGGAGCTTCTCCCCCGGGGTCGGCCGGCGGCCCGGACCCGGCCGTGAAGCGGCGAGTTCCGGGCACGCGGGCGCCGCGCGTCCTTCCGCACCGACCGGCGGCGCGGCGGATCCTGCGGCGGATCCTGCGGCGGATCCTGCGGCGGGCTGTGGCGTGGCGAGGTGCGCGACGCGAGCGCCGCCGCCGGCCACGACCGCCGCCCCCGGAGGCGCGACCGCCCCGGCGGGCGGGTGACCCGGCCGGGGCGGATCTCCGGCCCGGCCGGCGGGGTGGCCGGGCCGGAGGTCGGGAGCGAGGGCATCGCCCTCGCTCGGGGCATCGCCGTCAGTTGGGCATCACCGTCGGTTGGGCATCACCGTCCCCGGGACAGCGAAGCCGTCACTTCGGCAGCGAATCGGCGAGCTTGCGGAGCGCGTCGATGCTCTTCGCCAGCGACGCCTGCCATTGCGCGCCCGGCAGATAGGCGAGCACCGGCGCGTCGCCCGGCGAGGCGGCGATGAACTCGGGATCCCGCACGCTCTCGGCGATCGCCGTCTCGAGCTTCTGCACGATCGCGTCCGGCACGCCCTTGGGCACCGCGACGCCGCGCTCCGACGACATCACCACGGCGATCCCGCCCTCGCGCGCGGTCGGCACGCCGGGCAGGGCCGGGGAGCGCGCGTCGGAGAGCTGCGCCAAGACCCGCATCTCGCCGGTCGCCCCGCCGTGCAGCTCTGGCACCTCGCCGACGCTGATCAGCCCGACGTCGAGATGGCCGCCGAGCACGTCGGTCTTTTGGGCCGCCGTGCCCTTGTAGGGCACCTCGTTGGGCGCGACCTCGGCGGCCTCGGCGAGCAGCCGGATCGCCAGATGGCTGTTGGTGCCGGTGCCGTTGTGGCCGAGCGCGATCGTCCCCGGCTTTTCGCGCAATGCCGCGAGCAGGTCGCCGAGCGTCTTGAAGCGGCTGTCGGCGCGCACCACCAGCACGGTCGGATCGTCGACCACGCGGGCGACGAAGCGCACGTCGTCGACGCTGTACTGCGCCTTCTTGATCATCGGCACGACCACGAAGGGCGGCAGGTTGACGACGCCGATCGTGTAGCCGTCCGGCGCCGAGCGGGTGAGGTACGCGCTGGCGATCTCGCCGGCCGCGCCGGGCTTGTTGATCACCACGATCTTGGCCTTGTCGCCGAGCCGCTTCTGCACCGACTGGAACAGCTTGCGCGCCATCACGTCGGTGCCGCCGCCGGCCGCGTAGCCGACCACGACCTCGATCGGCTTGTCGTCCGGCCAGGCCGCGAGGGCGGGCTGGCCGAGCGCCAGCGCGAGCGCCACCCCCGCGACGGTGCCGACCATGTGCCTGCGAGACATTCGTGTCATTGTTCGCCTCCCCTCGTGATCTTGCCGTCTCTCGCTCTGTCCGTCTCGGATCCGGGCCGCTGGTCGCGCGCCGTCGGGGGCGCGGCCCCGGCGCGATCAGAATCGATAGACCTCGTCGATGATCTCCGTGCCGCTCTGGCGCAGCTTGGCGTCGACCCAGGTGCGGTCGTAGCGGCCGGCCGCGATGTCGGCGAAGATCGTCTGCTCGTTGGCCGACATCGCCTGCGCGGCGGCCAGCACGGTGCGGGCGTCGCGGGCCGGGACGAAGACGACGCCGTCGGCATCGCCGACCACGATGTCGCCCGGCCGCACCACGGCGCCGCCGCAGGAGATCACCGTGTTGATCTCGCCGCAGCCGTTCTTGTACGGCCCCATCGGCGTATAGCCGCGCGAGAACACCGGCAGGACGCCGAGCGCCGCGATGCCGGCGCGGTCCCGCATCGTGCCGTCGAGCACCAGGCCGCCGATGCGGCGCTGTGCGGCATAGCGCACCATGATCTCGCCGATCAGCGCGTTGGTGGTGTCGCCCTGGCCGTCGACCACCACGATGTCGCCCGGCTGGGCGAGATCGAGCGCCTTGTGGATGAAGAGATTGTCGCCGGGATTGACCTTCACGGTGAAGGCCGGCCCGCACAGCGCCATGTCCGGGAGAACCGGCGCGATGGCGCTGCAGGCGCAGAACATGCGCGACATGTTGTCGGCGATGTTCGGCGTCGGCAGCCCGCGGAAGGCCTCGACGAGGTCGGGAGAGGGGCGCTCGATGCGGGTGTAGATGCGATTGCCGGGAAGCGACACGTCGGGCTCCGATTCGTGCTGGGCGTGACCGTCTCGGCCAGACGAGCCGGTCGTCGTTGTCTCAGGCGTAGGCGAATTGCGGGGCCGCGCCGCGCAGCACCGCGAGCACGTCGTCGACCACGATGGTGCCGACGCGCAGCAGCGCCTCCTCGGTCGCCGCGCCGACATGCAGCGTGCCGACGAAGTTCGGCTGGGCGAGCAGCGGATGGTCGGGCTTGGGCGGCTCCTCCTCGAACACGTCGCAGGCCGCGCCGGCGAGGCGGCCGGCGGCGAGGGCTGCGGCCAGCGCGCGCTCGTCGACCACGCCGCCGCGCGCCGTGTTGATCAGCAAGGCGCCGGACCGGCAGGCGGTGAGCTCGGCGGCGCCGATCAGATGGTGCGTCTGCGGGCCGTAGGGCACGCTGATGCTGATCACGTCGGCCTCGGCGAGCAGCGTCTCCAGGGCCGCGTGATGCGTGATTCCGAATGCGGCGGCGCTCTCGGCGCAGACGTAGGGGTCGTAGCCGGCGAGCCGCATGCCGAATCCGGCGCGGCCGATGGCGGCGATGCGCCGCGAGATGCGGCCGAGGCCGACGAGGCCGAGCGTCTTGCCGCCGAGCTCGGTGCCGGTCAGCTCCGGCGGGGCGAGACGGGTGGCCCCGGCGCGCAGCAGCCGGTCGTTCCCGGGCAGCTTGCGGGCGAGCGCCAGCATCAGGCCGACGGCGAGCTCGGCGACCGAGTCGACATTGGCGGTCGGCGTGTAGACGACCGTGACGCCGTGCTCGCGGGCCGCGCCGACGTCGATGGCGTCGACCCCGATGCCGTGCTTGCCGATCACCTTCAGTCTCGGCGCGGCCGCGATGCGGGCGCGCGGCACCGCGGCGGCCCGCACGATGACGGCGTCGGCCTGCGACCAGTCGCCGGCGCGCGGGTCGTCCCAGGTCACCACCTCGGCCTCCCGGCGCAACCGCGCGAGGGGGACCGCATGAATGGGCTCCGTCACGACGACTTGCATGGGCGCTCCGAGCGATCCGGCGAACCTGCGGTCGGGTCTCGCCTCCTCGGTGCCACGAGACGGATTATCGGAAAAGCGATCTATTCGAATGAATAATATCGGCTATAAGAATAATAACGTCAGTGTCGCGAGGACGCATGGACTCCCAGGATCTCGACCTCTTCCTCCAGGTGGCGCGGCACAGGACTCTGTCGCGCGCGGCCGAGGCGGCGCATCTGGCGCAGTCGACGGTGAGCAAGCGGATCAGGATGCTGGAGGAGCGGCTCGGCTATCCGCTGCTGGAGCGCGGCAAGGGCCTGAAGCGGGTCGCGCTGACGCCGCAGGGCGAGGCCTTCCTGCCTATCGCCGAGCGCTGGCAGGAGCTGGCGCGCGAGGCCTTCGAGGTGAACCGCTCGACGCCGCGCCGGCATCTCGTCATCGGCACCGTGTCGAGCGCCAACATGACGTTCATCCCGGAGCTGTGCCGCCGATTGTGGAACCGCTCGCCGCGCGTCTCCTACCGGGTGATCTCGCTCCACTCGGTCGAGATGTACGACGAGATCGAGAGGCGCACGATCGACGTCGGCTTTCCCCTCGTCGAGCAGACCGCCCAGAACGTCGCGGTGACGCCGTGCTTCTCGGTCCCGCTCGTCGGCGTCCGGCTCAAGCAGGGCGGTCCCCGAAAGGTCGACGTGCGCGCGCTGCCGGCGGAGACCTGCGTGTTCGTTCCGTGGGGGACCAGCTACCTCACGTGGCACGACTACTGGTTCCACGCCGGCCAGAAGCCGTGGGCCGCGGTCGACAACCCGCTGCTCTTGTTCACCGTGATCGAGCATCCCGAGCAGTGGGCGATCGTGCCGCGCGGCATCGGCCATTCGATGCTGGCGACCGGACGGTTCGAGACGTTCCAGATCGATCCGGCGCCGCCGCAGCGAACCTTCTACAAGATCACCCACAAGACGCCGCGCAGCGGCGTCGCCGCCGCACTGCGCGTGTTCGACGAGGAGCTCGCCGGCACCATCCGGGACGGCTTTCCGGACATCTACACCGACATCCGGACAGGGCGAGCGGAGCGACGGTCGCGCAGGCCTCCGCGCCGGCCGTGACCGAACCGGTGCGGCGCCTCGTCGGTTGCCGGAGCGACGGAGGTTCCGTCATGCTCACACGGCCGATCATCGCGGCGCTCGTCTACATGATGGTGCAGGCGGTCCTGTTCGGGATCGGCACCATCCCGATCGTCTCGACGCCGCTCGCCGCGAATGCGAGCGAGCTCATGCCGCTGCACATCGTGCTGAGTTTCGTGGTGGCGGCTCCGATCGCGTGGGCTCTGGCGCCGCGCCTGCGTGCCCGCTGGTGGCGGCGCCGCGAGGCCCGCATCGCCGCCGGCTTGGAGCCTGCGCCGGACGCGCCGCGGCCACGGATCCGATCAGGACAACGGGCCAGCAGCGCGTGACGCTCAGGTCCGCCGGACGGTGACCGGCCGGCCCCAGCCGGGCGGGCCGACCGGACGGCCGTCCAGTGCCACGGTCTTGCCGCGCACGAGCGTGCGCACCGGCATGCCGTGCAGGGCGAAGCCTTCGAACGGCGTCGCGTTGCCGATCGAGTGCAGGCCTGCCGCCGTGATTCGGCCGGTCTTGCTCATGTCGATCAGCACGATGTCGGCATCGGCGCCGACCATCAGCACGCCCTTGCGGGGGAACATGCCGAACGCCTCGGCGGGCGCCTCGCAGGCCATGCGCACATACTGGCCGAGCGTGAGCCGCCCACGCGACACCTGCGCGAGCATCAGCACCATCGAGGTCTCGACGCCCGGGAATCCCGGTGCGCAGTCCCAGATCACGTCGCGCGTCTTCTCGGACATGAGATGCGGGGCGTGATCGGTCGAGAGCATGTCGATGGTGCCGTCGAGCAGCGCGTCCCACAGCGGGCCGGCGTGGCCGGGCTCGCGCACGGGCGGCTTCACCCGCATGAAGTTGTCGCCGAGCCGGCCTCCGTCATCGGTCGAGAGGAACAGGTAATGCGGGCAGGTCTCGACCGTCAGGTCGACGCCGCGCGCTTTCGCGAAACGGATGTGCGGCAGCGAATGGCGTGTGCTCTCGTGCGCGATATGCACCTTGGCGCCGGTCCATTCGGCGAAGATCGCGGTGCGGCTGACCGCTTCGACGGCGGCGAGGTCGATGTGCTGCTCGAGATGCGCGGCCGCATCGGTGCGGCCGGCGGCGCGCAGCGTCTCGCCGCGCCAGGTCAGCAGCGGCGTGTTCTCGGCATGCACGGTGGTGCGGATCCCGAGGCGTGCGAGGATTTCGAAGGCCGCGACGATGGCGCCGTCGGGCGGGCAGGGCACCAGCGGGTTCTCGCTGCCCATGTAGAGCTTGAAGCTCGCCGCGCCGGCCTGCGCCATCGCTTCGAGCTGATCGAGATTGTGCTCGCCGATCAGCCCGTAGAGCCCGTAATCGACGATCGCCTGAGAGCCTGCGATGGCGTGCTTCCGGTCCAGCGCGGCGACGCTGGCGGTCGGCGGGTTCGTGTTCGGCATGTCGAACACGGTGGTCACGCCGCCGACGGCCGCCGCCCGGGTGGCGCTGGTCCAGGTCTCCTTGTGGGAGAAGCCGGGCTCGCGGACATGCACGTGCACGTCGATGGCGCCCGGGATCACGTGCAGCCCGGTCGCGTCGATCGTCTCCCGCGCCGGCGGGAGCGTTCCGGGCGCGCCGATCGCGACGATGCGGCCCTGATCGACCGCGATGTCGGCCGCGACCGTCGTCTCGGGCGAGACGAGCAGGCCGTTCGTGATCACGAGATCGACCGAAGGCATCGGCGCGTCGGCGGTCCCGGCGGCCGTCACGGCACCACCCCGGCGATGTCGGTCGCGACCGCGAACAAATCGGCGTTGCGCGCCCGCAGCGACGCCGCCATGGCGCGCACCTCGCGCACCAGCGCGTCGGTGTCGAACGTGGTGACGCGGCCGCGATCGAGGATGACACGGCCGGCGACCATCACGGTGTCCACGGCGCCGCCCGTCTCGGCGAAGACGAGCTGCGCCACCGGATCGTTGAGCGGCGTCCACCACGGCGTGTCGAGCCGGTAGAGCACGAGATCGGCCGGCGCGCCCGGCGCGATCGCGCCGAGGCCGGGGCTTCGCAGCGCCGCGGCGCCGCCGGTGGTCGCCATGCGCAGAACGTCGCGGGCCGAGGTCCAGCGCGTGCGGTCCGGCTCGGCGGCGCGATGGCCGGTCGCGACGGCGCGCATCGCCTCGTGAAGCACCATGTTGTCGTTGGCGCTCGCCCCGTCGGTGCCCAGCGCCAGCGTCACGCCCCGCCGCAGCATCTCGGGCGCACGGGCGAGGCCGGTGCCGAGCCGGGCGTTGCTCTCGGGATTCAGCACGGCGACGACGCGGCGCTCCGCCATCAGGTCGATGTCGGCGTCGTCGAGCCAGATCGAATGCGCGCACGACCAGCGCGACGACAGCACGCCGAGCGTCTCCAGGTGCCGCACCGCCGTCTCGCCGTACTTCTGCGCGGCGATGCGGGCCTGCTTCTTGGTCTCCAGCAAATGCGTGTGGATGCCGGTGTCGTGCCGCTCCGCGAGTACGGCGCAGAGCTGCAGCGCCGCGTCGGTGCAGCGATCGGGATTGGACGGCGCCGGAAACACGGAGAGCCGACCGGCGCGACCGTGCCAGCGGGCGATCGTGTCGCCCATCAGGTCGCGCAGCTCGTCCACGGGTTGCGGCTTCAGAATCTCCACCCCCGCCATGCGGGCTTTCAGGTCGTCCGGCAGCGGTGCATCCGGAAAGATATCGGCGAAGGCGCCGTCGAAGAACCGCATGGCGAGGGCGGCCCGCAGACCGGTCTCCTCCCAGGCGGACAGCACCGCCTCCATGTCGGCCGCGGTGAATCGCTGGCCCGGAAAATGGTCGATCGCCGCCGTGGTGCCGCTCGTGATCATGCCCCAGGCGGCGAGCAGGACGGCGAGGCGGATCTCGTTCGACGTCCGGCGCGAGGTGTGCGCCTGGGTGAGCCACATGAAGGCGGGATGGCTCAGCCGGTCGCCGAAGCCCGCCATGGTGCTCGACTGCGAATGCATGTGAGCGTTGACGAGGCCGGGTGCGACCAGGCGGTCGCGGCCGTCGACGATCGTGTCCGGTGTCTCGGGTCCGGTATGATCGCCCGCCGCGACGGCGGCGATCACACCGTCACGGACCAGCACATGGCCGTGCGAAACGACAGTGTCGGCGGCGTCGAGCGTCAGGATCGCGGCGTCGCGGATCAGCGTGATCATCTGGGTGGTCCGTGGCTCGCCGGCGCCGTGACCGGAGCGCCGCCGCCCTCGCGCATGTCGAACTCGAGGCCGATGCCGTCCCGCACCGCACGCTCGTAGACCATGCCGGCCGTGATCACGTCCTGGGCCGCGATGCCGATCGACTTGAACACCGTGATGTCGAGGCCGGCCGGCATCGGCGGCATCTCGCCGCGGTCCAGAAACGCGCCGATCTCCCCGACGATCTGCTTGGGCCGCAGCACGCCGGTCGCGAGCGTGAGGGCGAGATCGCCGGCCCGCGTGGTGGCGCCGTCGAAATGATCCACGAAGACGCGGGCGCGGCGCATGAAGGCGTCGTCGACCTCGCGGTGGGTCGGGCGGTTGGCGCCGCCGAGAATCACGAAGGTGCCGGACCGCACCGCGTCCCCGGGGAAGATCGGCGTTTCGGCCGTGGTGACGGTTGCGATCACGTCGGCCTCTGTGGCGGCGGTCGCAGCGTCGGTCTCCACCGTGATGTCGATGCCGTCGAGCTCCGGCCGCGCGGCGAGCTGTGCCGCGAGACCGCGGGCGCGCTCGACGTTGCGGCCGACCAGGACGACGCGGGCGAAGCGCCGCACGGCCGACAGATACAGCACCGTCGCCGGCGCGATCTTGCCGGCGCCGAACACGGCCAGCGTGTGCGGCGCCGGCGGCGCCAGCACCTGCGTGGCCGCGGCGAATCCGGCCGCCGTGCGGTGATCGTTGAACGAGGACGTCGCCATATGGGCGAGCGGCACGCAGGCGACGCCGTCCCACAGGACGAGGCCGCTCGCCGCGGTGCGGGCCGGCATCGCGGCGTCCTTCGCGGCATCGGAATAGGCGTGGATGTTGGTCTTCACCACGAAACGACGATCGAACGAGTGCCCCGCCAGCACCAGGGCACCGCCCTTCGGGTTGGTGCGCAGCACGTCGAGCCGGCCGGGCGTCGGCATCTCGCCGGCCGCCTGCCGGCGATACGCCTCGGCGGCGGCCGCGATGGCGGCTCCGGGATCGATCAGGCGCTCGATGTCCCGCTCGGACAGAAGCCTCATGGTGCAGTCTCGACGAAGCCGGAGGAAATGCCGGCTGAGGAGGGTGAGGCGGGCTCAGGCCCGCCAATGGACGAAACGCTTCTCGCCGGCCGAGGTGAGCCAGAAGACCGACATCGCGATCGTAACCGAGGTGACGACCGCCGCCCAGAGGAGCTCGGTCTCGCGCATCTCGCCGGACTCCAGGATCAGGTTGCCGAGGCCCTTCGAGCCGGTGATCCACTCCGACAGCATCGCGCCGAGGATGGCGCTGGAAGCTGCGATGCGCATGCCGGTGAACAGGAAGGGCAGGGCGTAGGGGATGCGGACGTAACGGAGCTGCTGCCAGCGGCTGGCACCGTAGACATGCATCAGCTCGGCGGCGTTGCGATCGGCGCCGGCGAGGCCGCGCATCAGGTTCACGAGCAGCGGGAAGAACGAGACGATCGTCACCACGGCCATGCTGGTGGCGATGCCGCGACCGAGGAACAGCATGGCGAGCGGCGCTACCGCTGCGACGGGTGTCGAGCGGAACGCGATCACGACGGGCAGCGACGCCCGGGCGAGGTTGCGGCTCATCGAGAAGGCGAGCGCGATGCCGGTGGCGAGCAGCGTGCTGAGTGCGAGGCCGAGCGCCGCGGCGGTGAGCGTGAAGCCGGTCTGGGTCGCGATGGTCTTCAGGTTGACGACGAAGGCGTGCGCCACCGGGCCGGGCGGCGGGACCAGATAGGGCGGAATCCTGAGCGCGACGACGATGAGCTGCCAGGCGAGCACCAGGATGCCGACCGTGAGGGCCACCAGGGCGAGGCTCCGCGTCACCCGCAGCCCCGGTCGTTTCGTGGTGGTCGAGGTGGTCGCGTCGGTCATGGCTGGTCGGCCAGCTCGGTGGCCGGTTCCCAGAAGATCGCGACGCGCTCGACCGCGGCCCACACGGCGTAGCCGCTCGCCGCGAGCAGGCAGGTGAGAACGACGGAGAGCCACACCTTCGGCGTGTCGTAGGCGAACAGCGCATAGAGCATCATGGCGCCCACGCCGCGATCGGCCCCGGCCCATTCGGCCGTGATGGCGCCCAGCACGGCGGAGGGCGCCGCGATCTTGAGGCCGGCGAACAGATAGGGCAGCGCGCTCGGCA
Organism: Rhodoplanes azumiensis; assembly: GCF_042682915.1. Lineage (NCBI taxonomy): Bacteria > Pseudomonadati > Pseudomonadota > Alphaproteobacteria > Hyphomicrobiales > Nitrobacteraceae > Rhodoplanes > Rhodoplanes azumiensis. Next base: position 121,357 of record NZ_JBHUIW010000019.1, read on the forward strand.
CCAGCAGATAACGCAGCATCTGCAGCCGGGTCGCCGATAGCACGTGGAGCAGCTCGCGCTGGCGCATGTCCGCGGCGCGCAGTCCCTGGATGGTGCCGACCAGCATGGCGAACTGGCTGGTCAGCGCCGCGATCGCGATCTGGAGCTGCGAGCCGGTGCCGATCCAGGTGGCGAGCAGCGGCGCGAGCGCGATGATCGGGATCGAGTGCAGCGTCACGCCGAGATTGTAGACCGGGCCGTAGAGCGGCCGCACCAGCACGGCGAGCGAGGCGGCCGTGACGGCGATCGTGGCCGAGATCGCGTAGCCGACGGCGGCGCGCAGCGCGGTCTGGCCGACGTTCTCGTAGACCAAACGTGGATCGCGGATCGCCTCGGCGATCACCTGGCTCGGCGCGGGGATGAACACCGGCAGCAGCCCGGCGCGCTGCGCCGCCTCGGCGCCGCCGAGCAGCACCGCGACGGTGAGCAGCGGGCGCCACGACGCGGCGGCAGCGTGGTGCAGGCTGGTCGCCGCGCCCATCAATAGGCCTCGACCGGCTCGCCGGCGCGGGCCGGCTCGCTCTCGCGGCCGAACAGGCCGTCGCGCACCGCGTTGACGCAGTCGTAGAAGGCTCCCGTGCGCATCATCTCGAGGCCGCGGGGCCGGGGCAGCGGCACCTCGACGACCCCGGCGATGCGGCCGGGCCGAGCGCTCATCACGTGCACCTGATCGGCCATGAACACGGCCTCGGCGATCGAATGGGTGACGAGCAGGGCCGTGGTGCCGGACTCGGCCCAGATGCGCAGGAGCTCGAGGTTCATGCGCTGCCGCGTGATCTCGTCGAGCGCGCCGAACGGCTCGTCGAGCAGCAGAATGTCGGGCTCGAGCACCAGCGAGCGCGCGATCGCGACACGCTGCTGCATGCCCCCCGAGAGTTCGTGCGGCAGCGCCCGCTCGAAACCCTTGAGGCCGACCAGCTCGATCAGCTCGTCGGGCGTCTTCTGCGAGCGCCGCGCGCTCTTGCGGCCGACGACGTCGAGCGGCAGCTCGACGTTCTGTCGCACGGTGCGCCAGGGCAGGAGCGTCGGGCTCTGGAACACGAAGCCGATCGCGTGCTCGTGGCGAGCCGTCCGGGGCGAGTCCCCGGACAGCGTGACGGTGCCGGCGAAGGGGTGCATCACGTCGGCGACGAGGCGCAGCAGCGTCGACTTCCCGCAGCCGCTCGGCCCGATGATCGCGCCGAAGCTGCCGGCGGGAACATGCAGGTCGACCTTGTCGAGGGCGACGACGGGCTGGCCGCGTCCCTCGAACACCATCGTGACCTGATCGACCTTGATGTCCCGTGACACGCTGCGTCTCGTTCCTTCTCGTGATGTGCTCGCCGGAGGGCGCTGGCGCAGGGCCTCGCCGTCAGGCCTCGACGTCAGGCCTTGGCGGCGGCCTCGGCGAAGCTCGGATCGCACAGATCCGTCGCCTTCATGTCGCCCTTCACCAGGCCGACGCTGCGATAAAGCGCGATGATCTTGTCGAACAGCGCCATGTCGAGCACCAGGAGGCCCTTGTCGGCGGCGGGGCCGGCCTCGATGAACGGCTTGCTCTCCTTGATCTCGGCGAGCTGGGCCTCGTAGACGAGGCCGGGATTGCCGTACTTCTCCACCATCAGCTTGGCGGTCGCCTCGGGATTGGCGAGCGCCCAGCGCCAGGACTCGGCCGTGGCGCGCAGGAATTTCACGACGAGCTCGCGGTTGTCCTTGAGGAAGTCCTCGCGGGCGTAGATGGTGCCGGTGGTCTCCGGCAGGCCGAGGTCATGCGCGTTGAGGGTGACGATGTCGACGCCGCGCGTCTTCAGCATCACGCCCTGATTGGTCGAGTAGCCGGCATAGCCGTCGATCTGGCCGGAGACGAGCGCCGACGGATCGGGCGCCGACGGCACCAGATTGACGGAGGCAGGATCGAGGCCAGCCTCCTTGATCAGATAGAGCATCATCGGACGCCCCGAGGTCGCGGTCGCGATGGTCTTGCCGGCGAGCTGCTTGACGTTCGTGATCGGCGTCTTGGCGAGGCTGATGATGCTGTACGGGCTCTTCTGGAACACCGTGCCGATCACCTTGATGGGGATGCCCTTCTCGCGCGCGACGACGAGCGGGCCGATCGGCCGGTCGCCGATCTGCGAGCGGCCGCTCGCCACGTTGGCGACGGGATCGACGTTCGGTCCGCCCGACACGAAGGTCGGGTCGATGCCGAACTTCTTGTAGATGCCCTGGTCGATGCCGGCGAAGTAGCCGCCGTACTGGATGCTCTTGATCCAGGAGAGCTGGAACGACAGCGGCGTCTCCGAAGCGAGGGCGCGCGAAAATGCGCCGAGACCTCCGACCGACAGCGCGGCGGCCGATGCCGCCGCGGCGCCGCCGATCTCGAGAAACCTGCGCCGGCTGAGCGAGCGATCGTCGCGTGAGGTCATCGCGGTCTTCCTTTCTGGCTGGATGGGCGCGGACGGGCGGCGCCGGAGGTCCGGCGACGGGAAGGAGAACGTTCCGCGGAACGTGCCGGCGTCTCAGCAAGCGACGTGCCACGCGCGGGACGCCGCGGCGCGGCATCCGGAAAACGCGGGGCGACCATGCGGGCGATGTCGGCGGCGGCCTCGGCGATGTGGCGCTCGAGCAGCGTCGCGGTGCGCGCCGCGTCACGCGCCAGCGCGGCCTCGACGATGGCGCCGTGCAGGTCGGCGCCGACGCGCGGATGGCGGCCGGCCGCCTGCACGGCGATGCGGCGATAGCGGTCGAAGCGGTCGTGCAGGTCGTGACAGAAGCCGAGCAGCAGGGCCGAGCCGCAGGCGTCGATCAGCGCGAGATGGAAGGCGCGATGGCGGCGCTCCCAGTCCTCGTCGACGAGCCGATCCGGCGTGCGCGGCCGCCGCACGAGACGATGATGCGTGGCGAGAATCTGCGCCTCCCAGGCGTCGTCGCCGTGCGCGATGGCGTCGCGCAGCGCCATGGATTCGAGCCGGATGCGGGTCGCCGTGATATCGTCGAGCTCGCGGCGCGAGATCGGCGCGACGCGAAACCCGCGCTGGCCGTCCTGGATCACCAGGCCACGCCCGACGAGCTGCGCCAGCGCCTCGCGCATCGGGCTCATGCCGACGGCGTAGCTCTCGCACAGAGGCTCGAGCCGCAGCCGGCCGTCGGGCGCGAGGCGGCCGAACAGGATGTCGGCGGACAGGCGCCCCTGCACGGCCTGCGCGATGGTGCGCACTTCGGTCGCGCGGTCGATCCGGTCGGCATCGGACGCGCGGACGTCGGGTCGGTCCATGGTGGCTCCTCCGCTCTCGTCTCAGCAAGGGGCGGGCCACGCCGCTTTGCATGCCAGGTGTGGTGCGAGGGGTCGGCGCTGCCGCGAAACTGGGCAGCCTCGTAGGCAAACTGCCGTTTCGTATGCAAACCCGCGGAATTTCGAAATTTAAGCCCGCGGCCGCGCGACGACCGTCCGGGGGAGACGTCAGGGTAGTGCCGCCGCGATCTCGGCGGCGAGGCCGTGCAACGCGAAGTTGCGGGCGCGCAGACGCTTCACGACATCGCGCGCCTCGCGCAGCACCGGCTCGGGGTCGAAGGCGGTGATCCGCCCGGCCTCCATCAGCACGCGGCCGGCGACCACCACGGTATCGACCGTCGTGCCGGACCCGCCGAACACCAGCTGTGCGAGCGGATCGTTCAACGGTGTCCAGAACGGCGTCGTCAGATCGTGCAGCACGAAATCGGCCGGAGCGCCGGGCGCGATGCGGCCGAGGCCGCCGACCCGCAGCACGGCGGCGCCCGACAGCGTCGCCATCGTCAGGGCGTCGGCGGCGTTCGGCCAGCGGCGGCGGTCGGGCTCGCCCGGCCGCTGCAGCATCACGGCGAGCCGCATCACCTCGTGCATGTCGAGATTGTCGTTGGTCGAGGCACCGTCGGAGCCGAGCGCGACCCGCATGCCGGCGGCGAGCATGCGGGCGACCGGCGCGATGCCGGCCCCGAGCTTCAGGTTGCTCTCGGGGTTGTGGACCGCGATGGCGCCGCCCGCCGCCATGCGGGCGATGTCGTCGTCGCCGATCCAGATCGTGTGGGCGCAGGAGAGCCGGTCGGTCACGAGGCCGAGCCGGTCCAGATGCGCCACCATGGTGGTGCCGTAACGCGCTTGCGCGATCTCGGCCTGGATGCGGGTCTCCAAGAGATGCATGTGCACGCTGGTGTCGTATTTCAACGAGAGGTCGCGCACCGCCTCCAAGAGCGCGTCGCTGCAACGGCTCGGATTGGACGGCGCCGGACACACGCGGATGCGACCGTCGGCGCCGTGATCATGACGCGCGATCGCGTCGTCGATCAGGTCGAGCGACTCGTCCAAGGGCGGAGGCGTCAGCGGGTTGTTCGCCGTGACCGCGGCGGGCAACCCGCCCGGCGGATCGATGTCCGAATAGGGCTCGTCGAAGACGCGCAGCGCCACCAGGGCGCGCAGCCCGGCGATCTCGTATGCGTCCACCACCGCGTCCACGTCGGAGGAGGCGAAGCCCTGCTCGGGAAAATGATCGACCACGGCGGTCGTGCCGTTGCGCAGATGCTCGATGCAGCCGAGCAGCGCGGAAAGTCTGATCTCGTCGGCGCTGCGATGCGCCGTGTCGGCCTGGTTGAGCCACATGAAGGCCGGATGGCTCAGCACGTCGCCGGTGCCTTTCAGCACATTGAGGGGCGAATGCGTATGCGCGTTGACGAGGCCGGGGATCATGAGCTTGTCACGTCCGTCGATCACCGTCGTCTCGATCACCTGCGGGTCGGGCTCGATCGTCGCGGACGGCTCCCGCACCGCGGCGACGCGTGTTCCTTCGATCAGAACATCGCGGCGCGCCGGCGCGGTCGTGGCGTCGAGCACCAAGGCGTCGCGGACGAGAAGGCGGGTCGTCATGATCGTTCGGCCTGCGCGATGGAGGGCGGGTGCACAGGCGTCAGCAAGGCGCGTGCCAGGGCGGCGGCGGTCCGGCGCTTCGACGGGGCGCTGGTCGGCTCATCCGCCGTGCGCGCCGGCCGTCGTGCGCGCCGCGATCCGGGGTGCGTGGGGCGCCGTGGGCACCTCGCCGGCATCGACCGGCTCCGGATGCGCTTCGGCGTCGTCCGCTGCGAGGGCCGAGCGCGGCCGCGGACCGCAGGGGATCTCCAACGTGCAGGCGAGACCGCTCGGTCGCCAGTCGAGCGTCACGCGGCCGGCGATCTGCTGGTTGATGCTGGCCTCCAGGATCTTGGTGCCGAAGCCGCGCGACGACGGCTTGCGCACCGGCGGACCGCCGGCCTCGCTCCAGCTCACGATCACGCGCTCGCCGTCGAACCGCCAGGCGACGTCGAGCGAGCCCTCCTCCACCGAGAGCGCGCCGTACTTCACCGAGTTGGTCGCGAGCTCGTGCAGGGCGAGCGCCAGCACCTGGGCGCGGTCGGGCGGCAGCGAGACGGACGGGCCATCGGTGGCGATGCGCGGGCCGCCGCGCCGATAGGGCTCTAGAGCGGTTTTCGGTGTGGCTGAATCGCCGGGGGATTCCCTGGGCGGGTGAG
>NZ_JBHUIW010000020.1:0-120893 GCF_042682915.1 Rhodoplanes azumiensis
TCGCCTGTCCACAAATCCCCAGCTCCTAAACCACTCAAAATCTAATGGTTGCTACTCGCCACGCACTATTCGCGACGTGATCAGCTCGCCGCGGCGCCGCAGTCCGTCACGCTCGGCCACGGGGGCTCGATCGTGGCGAGGCCGGTCAGGCGGCCCTGCAGATAATCGCAGCCCCACGACGCGAGCAGCGCCGCCGCCTCCTCGTCCTGCACCCATTCGGCGACCGTCTGAAGCCCGAGCCGGTGGGCCAGATCCAGGAAGGTCTGCACGAAGGCGCGGTCGTCCTCCGAGCGCGTGAGGTGCTGCACGAAGGCGCCGTCGATCTTGACGATGTCGACGCCGAGCTTGCGCAGGTTGCGGAACGACGTGTAGCCGGCACCGAAGTCGTCGATCGCCACCCGGCAGCCGAGATCCTTCGCCCGCGCGACGAAACCGCGCGTCTCGTCGAGGTCGTGGATCGCCGCCGTCTCGGTGATCTCGATGATCAGCCGCCGCGCGAGGGCGGGCCGGCCGCGCAGCCCGGCGGCGAGCGCCTCCCACCAGTCGGGATCGCTGGTCGAGGCCGGCGACACGTTGACGCTGGCGACGAGCTGCGGCATCCGGCGCAGCGCGTCGAGCACCAGCTCGAGCACGCGATGGTCGAGCAGCCGCATCAGTCCGAGCCGCTCGGCGATCGGCACGATCTCGCCGACCGGGATCAGCTCGCCGTCGGAGCGGCGGATGCGCATCAGGCACTCGTGGAAGGCGGGCGTCCGTGCGCCCGTGTGCATCACCGGCTCGAAGGCGATGTCGACGCGGCGGTCGTTGAGCGCCGTGATGATCTCGTCGGAGGTGCGCACGCTGGCGCGGCGCAGCGCGTCGCGCTCGACGTTCGGCTGGTAGCCGTGGAACGAGCCGTTGCGCTTCGCCTGGGCGGTCTCCAGCGCCTCCTTGGCGCGGGCCAGCACGTCGCGCACCGAGCGGGCGTGGCGCGGCACCGTCACGCCACCGACCGACGCCGTGACGGCGACCGGCCCGGCCTTGGTCTGGACGACACCGTCGCGCACCCCGGCGAGCAGGCGCTCGGCCGCGATCTTGAGGTCGTCGGGCGTGCACTGCTTGAGGATGATGCCGAACTTGTTGCCCGAGAAGCGGCCGAGATGGTCGCCGCCCCGCATGCGGGCGCGCAGGCGCTTGGCGACCGACGCCACCACCTCGTCGGCGACCTCGTAGCCGTAGGCTTCGTTGATGCGGCCGACATTGTCGATGGCGAGCAGCAGGAAGCCGCAGGAGGCGCGATACCGCACCGTCTCCTCGACGGTCGCGGCCAGCACCTCGGTCAAGTGCCAGCGATTCATCTCGCCGGTGAGGTCGTCGAAGCGCGACAGATAGGTGAGCCGCTCCTCGCGGGCGCGCCGTTCGGTGATCACCCGCACGATGCCGTGGACGCGCGACGGCTCGCCGCGCGAGCCCGCGAACCAACGGCCGACATCCTCGACCCACAAGGGCTCGTCCGGCCGGCCGGGTGGCACCAGCGCGTACTGGACCGAGAAGGGGACGCCCTGGCCGGCGTCGGTCGTGCCCGAGCGCATCACCGCGTCGAACCGGCTCTCCGTCGTGTCGGGCGCCAGCAGGCGGGCGAAGCCGCGGCCGGTCGCGATCGAGGCCGCGTCGGTGACGCCCAGCACGTCGGCGGCGTTGCCGCCCCAGCGCAACCGGTCGGTCGCGACGTCCCAGACATAGGGCACGTCGCCGATCGACATCAGGATGCCGCAGGCGTCGAGGGCGCGCGGACAGGCCGGCGACGCGACCGGCACGGCGGTCGACGCCGACAGCGAGCCATCCGCAGCCGGATGTCCCGATTGCGGGCAGACGGGCGTCTCGTTTCGGGTCACGTCGGAATCGCTTCTCGGAGTGTCACTGGCCAATGGACGGACGAGCGGCGTGGGCGTCAGCCTATCGGGAAATGGTTAAGCAAGTGCTAACGTGGGCTCCGAACGGTGAATCGGGACGAACGCCGCGACCGCGGGCGCGGCGCCGAACCCGTCGCCGGCACGGGCGTTGCGCTGTCGAAGGGAGCGACGGAGCCCTGTCCCGTTCCGCAACAGGACCGTTCCGCAACAGGATCGTTTCGCAACAGGACCAAGACGATGCGGCCGATCGAGAGCGTCTCGCATTTCTCCGCCGTGCTGCGCGACAGCCGCCGGCGCGACGCCGAGGTGCCTGCCGCAGAGCCGGAGCTGCCGAGCCGCGCCCTCGTCCCGGTGACCCGCGATCCGCCGCCGCGGCCGGCCGGGCGCAGCCTCGCCGGCTTCGTCGCCCAGCTCATCGCCACCAATCGCGGCCTGCCGCAGACCCGCGAGCTGCGCCGCGCCGCGCCCGACGAGGCGCAGGCCGCCTACGGGGCGACCGGGCGGGCCACCACGACGACGGCGCCGCGACGCCTCGCCGTCTCGGCCTGACGGCGCGCCGTCCCGGTGACGGCCGCCGCCCGTCCACCGTCGACGACGACATCACCCGACGGACAAGGCCCGCCGGCGGGGGAGCCGGGCGGGCCTTCGAGAGAGGCCGGTACCGCGAGGGGCGTGGGGGGAACGCGCCGATCCCCGACCGATCCCGCCGGCCTGTCGTGCGCCGTCACCCGGTCGGTGACGGCGGACGACCGATGGGATCACCAGCAGACCCGCTTCGAGCCGACATACTGGCCGTAGTAGTTGTGCACCGGAACCCAGCGGCAGCCGCCCGGGCCGTAATAGCCGTAGGCGCCGTAGGGGTGGGCGTAGGCCGACGAGGCGGCGGCGAGGCCGATCGCCGTGCCGGCGACGAGGCCGAAGCCGATCGCCGGACCGAACTTCGGCTTGGCGGCGGCTTCGCCGGTCGAGGCGGCGACGGTACCGGCGAGCGTGACGGCAGCGAGGGCGGCAGCGGCGAGCTTGGTCTTGAACGACATCGTGGTCTCTCCTTCGGCTGGACGCGGCGGCCGCCGCGATTGTCCATGTGTCGCCGCCCCGAAACGCCGCGTTCAGGCCGCCCGGGAGGCTGTGTGAGGAACCTCACACCGGATCTGGTCAGGTCGATCGAACCATGTAAGCTCGCCGTCGGGGGACGCGGCCCGCGAGACAAGACGACCAACACGCCGCGTGCGCCGGGGAGACCGGGACGTCGCCGTCCCAGAACGCATCAACCGAGGAAGACACAGAATGTCGGCCAGCACCGCGGCCAGTGGCGCGACCACTCCGAAGAGCCCCGCACCGAAGAACAAGGTGATCATCTCCTGCGCCATCACGGGCGCCATCCACACGCCGTCGATGTCGCCTTACCTGCCGGTGACGCCGGACGAGATCGCCCAGTCGGCGATCGGCGCCGCCAAGGCCGGCGCCGCCATCGTCCACCTGCACGCCCGCAACCCGGAGACCGGGCGGCCCGACCAGTCGCCCGAGGCCTTCGCCAAGTTCCTGCCGACCATCAAGGCGGGCTGCGACGCGATCGTGAACATCACCACGGGCGGCGCGCCGACCATGCTGGTGTCGGAGCGGGTGCGGCCGGCGGCGGTCCATAGCCCCGAGCTCGCCAGCCTCAACATGGGGTCGTTCAACTTCGCCCTCTATCCCATGCTGAACCGCTTCAAGACGTTCAAGCACGACTGGGAGGCGGCCTATCTGGAGGGCACGCGGGATCTGATCTTCCGCAACACCTTCAAGGACATCGAGTTCGTGCTGGCGACCTGCCGCGACAACGGCACCCGCTTCGAGTTCGAGTGCTACGACATCGGCCACCTCTACAATCTCGCCCACTTCCTGGAGCGCGGCCTGGTTCAGCCGCCGCTCTTCGTCCAGTCGGTGTTCGGGATTCTCGGCGGCATGGGCACGCATCCGGAGGACATCGCCATGATGCGCCGGACCGCCGACCGACTGCTCGGCCGCGACACCTATCGCTGGTCCGTGCTCGGCGCCGGCCGCGCCCAGATGCCGACCGCCGCGATCGCCGCGGCGCAGGGCGGCAACGTGCGGGTCGGCCTCGAGGATTCGCTGTGGATCGGCCCCGGCCAGCTGGCCGAGAGCAACGCCCAGCAGGTGACCAAGGTCCGCCAGATCATCGAGGGCCTCGGCCTCGAGATCGCGACCCCGGCCGAGGCCCGGCAGATTCTCGCGCTCAAGGGCGGCGACAAGGTCGGGTTCTGACGAAACGGCCACCGACGGCCCTGAACCGGGGCGTGCGCCGTGAGGCGCACGAACCCGGAATCCATCGGCGAATTCCGCGTTCTCCGCTGGAGTCCGGGTTCGGCGCGGCGCGTCGCCCCGAAATGCCGGGTCTCAAGCCGCGTGCGACGTGATGCCCGATGCCGGGCGACCGGACACCTGCTGACCCGACACCTGCTCCTGCCCGAGGCGCTCGAAGAACTCCTGGATCGACCGCGCGAGCGATTCGGTGTCGCGGGTGAGGCCGCCGATCTTGTCGAGCACGCCGGCGGCGGAGCGGCTGGTCTCGTCGATCGCCCCGGTGACGCCGGCGATGTTGCCGACCAGGCTCGAATTGCCGTGTGCCGCCATCTGGGCGCTCTGCGAGATCTCGCGCGAGGCGATGTCCTGCTGCTCGACCGCCGTGGCGATCGTGCTGGTCACCTCCGAGATCCGGCGCATGGCCGTGCCGATCTCGGCGACGGCGCTCGCGGCGCTGCGGGTCGAGGCCTGGATGGCGCCGACCTGCTCGGAGATCTCGGTGGTCGCCTTGGCGGTCTGCCCGGCGAGGGTCTTGACCTCCTGGGCGACGACCGCGAAGCCCTTGCCGGCCTCGCCGGCCCGCGCCGCCTCGATGGTGGCGTTGAGGGCGAGCAGGTTGGTCTGCGCCGCGATCGCCTGGATCAGCTGGACGACGTCGCCGATGCGCACGCTCGCCGCGGCAAGGCCCTCGATCTCGCCGACCGACCGCTCGGTCCGCTCGGACGCATCGGCCACGATGGCGGTCGCCTGGCCGACCTGGCGGCCGATCTCGCCGACCGAGCTGGACAGCTCCTCGGCGGCGGCCGCGACGGTCTGGATGCTGCCCGACGCCTGCTCGGTCGCCAGCGACGCGGCGGCGGCCTCGCGGGCGGCGTCGGCCGCCATCCCGGTGATGGACTCGGCGGCGGCCCGCATCTGCCCGGCGTCCCGCGTCACCGACTTCAGAATGTGCTCGACCGACCCGCGGAACGCCTCGATCGCCTCCTGGATGCGCCGGTTGCGGCCGGCCACCGCCTCGCCCTGCGCCTTGACCGCGATGCCGAGCTCCTTGTTGCGGGCCATCGCCTTCTCGAACACGGCGACGGCGCGGGCGAGGGCGCCGATCTCGTCGGCGCGGTCGAGATAGGTGATCTCGCCGGTGTGGCGATCCTCGGCGACCGCCTCGATCGTCCGGGTCATGGTCGACAGCGGCCGCGCCACGGCGCGCCAGATCACCAGCATGCCGGCGATCGCGAAGCCGAGCCCGAGCACCGCGATCGCGTCCTGCAGGAGCTGGCTCGCCTTGGTGCTCGCCTCCAGCTCGCGGGCCTTGTCGGCGCGGGCCGCATAGACCTTGGCGATCTCCTCGAGATCCTTGTTGAGCGCCTGGCGGACCGCCCGGTTGGCGTCGTTGTCGCCCCATTCGCGGCCGGCGGCCGGCGAGATCTCGTTCGCTCGGCGCACCAGCTCGGCGCGGAACTCGCGAAACTGCTGGACCCGCTTGGCGAGCGTCTCGAACTGGGCGGTGTCGTCGGCCCGCACGATGCCGCGCCACTCCTTCATCACGCCGTCGATCTGGTCGTTGAAGCGCAGCAGGCCCTCGCCGTAGCGCTTCACCACCTTGGGATCGGTCGACATGTAGATGCCGCGCGACTCCATCACCACGGCGTAGACGAGGCTGTTGACCCGCTCGATGTTGCGGGCGCCGCGCGCCGCGGCGTCCATCTCGGCGGCGAGCTCGGCCTGCAGCGAGGCGCTGCGGTTGCCGACGACGGCGAGCGCCAGGAGCGTGAGGCCGAGAACGGCGAAGATGGTGTAGAGCTTCGCTGCGATGGACACTCGGGAGAACGCGTGCAACACGGAAGGGCCTCCGGCAGGATTTAGGCGAAGTTTCGCGATCATCTCCGGGTGCCGTTAAGTAACCGTTGTGCCAGCTCCAGGATTGGTGCCTCGACATGAAATATCGCGTGGCCGTGCAGATGGATCCGATCGAGCGGATCAATATTCGGGGGGATTCGACTTTCGCCTTGCTGCTCGAAGCCAAGGCGCGGGGTCACGAACTCGCCTACTACACCCCCGAAAGACTTATACTCCGAGACGGTGATATTTACGCGCGGACTAATTCTTTAGACGTAAGGGACGAGCCCGGTAACCATTTCACGCTCGGCGAGGAGCGGCGCGAGGCGCTGTCGTCCTACGACGTGATCCTGATGCGGCAGGATCCGCCCTTCGACCTCGGCTACATCACGGCGACCCATCTGCTCGAGCGGCTGCACCCGAAGACCTTGGTGGTCAACGACCCGGCGCATGTGCGCAACGCCCCCGAGAAGGTGTTCGTCACCGAATTCCCGGACCTGATGCCGCCGACCCTGGTCACCCGCGACCGCGCCGAGATCCAGTCCTTCCGGGCCGAGCACGGCGACATCGTGATGAAGCCCCTCTACGGGCACGGCGGCGGCGCGGTGTTCCGGGTGACGACCGACGACCTCAATTTCGGCTCGCTCTACGACATGTTCTCGGTGACGTATCGCGAGCCGTGGGTGATCCAGAAGTTCCTCCCGGCGGTCGCCAAGGGCGACAAGCGCATCATCCTGGTCGACGGGGTGTTCGCCGGCGCCGTCAACCGCGTGCCGGCGGCCGACGACCTGCGCTCCAACATGGTGCGGGGCGGCGCCGCCCAGGCCACGGATCAGACCCCGCGCGAGCGCGAAATCTGCGAGCGCATCGGGCCGGCGCTGCGGGCGCGCGGCCTCTTGTTCGTCGGCATCGACGTGATCGACGGCTATCTCACCGAGATCAACGTCACCTCGCCGACCGGCATCCGCGCCATCAAGAATCTCGGCGGCCCCGACATCGCGGCCCTGATCTGGGACACGATCGCCCAGAAGCGGGGCGGCTGACGCGCGGCGGAGAGGGGCGGCCGAACATGGCGCCGCAATCGTTCCGAAATCGGCTATGATGGGCTCGGCGTTTCCCGGACCCGTCTCGGCATCATCATGCGCACCACCCCTGCCGTCGACCGCCGCCGCGAGACCCTCGACGATCTCGCGCGCCGCTACGTGTGGTGGTCCGATGACGCCGGGACGGGCGACGACGTGACCGTCGCCCAGGTCATGAGTCTCGGAACCTATGACGACATTCTCCGGCTCGAGGCCGTGATGGCGCCGCAGGATTTGCGCGCCGTGATGCTGCGGGCGCGTGCCGGCTGGATCGACGCCCGGTCGTGGGCGTTCTGGCGTGGCCGCCTGCTAGCGCAGGGCTGCGCCGACATCCCCGAGGCGCCACCGAAACGGGCGTTCCATGCCGAACTGCTTTGAGCCTCGGCTCGAGGTGCTGCCACCGGCCCAGCACCGTCTGTGGCCGTCGCTCGCGCCGGCGTCGGGGCTCGGCTTCGTGCTCTACGGCGGCACGGCCGTGGCGCTCTATCTAGGCCACCGCACCTCGGTCGACTTCGACTTTTTCCGGGCCGAGCCGCTCGACAAGGATGAGATTTACGCAGCCTTCCCGGCCGTCGCCGACGCGGCGCTCCTGCAGGACAGCGTCGACACCCTGGTCGCGTCCGTCTCGATCGCAGACGAGGCCGTGAAGTTGTCGTTCTTCGGCGGTGTCGATATCGGCCGCGTGGCCGACCCGCTTCAGACTGCCGATGGTGTGCTGTTGGCGGCATCACCGCTCGACCTTCTCGGCACCAAGCTCAAAGCCATACTCGACCGTGCCCAGGCCCGCGATTACCAGGATATCGCGGCCCTGCTCCGTGCCGGCGTCTCGCTGGCGAGCGGCGTCGCGGCGTTTCGCGCCCTGTTCGCCGGGGAACCGGCGACCGTGCTAAGGGCGATCGGCTACTTCGCCGACGTGCCGTCTGTCGCGGCGGCCGACCGCGACATCCTGACGTCCGCCCGCGACGCGGTTCGCGCCCTGCCGGCCGTCGGCGCGACACCCGGGAGCCTCGCTGTCCCGATCGGCCCGTGCTACGCCATCGTCGATCCGTTCGGGCAATGAGCCCGTGCCCTCACCCCAGCGAGAACAAGTCCGGCGTCGCCGTGTCGCGGCCGTAGGGGAGGCGGTACCAGGCGCGCTCCGACCCCCTCACGCTGTCGAGCAGGGTCTCGATGTCGCAGGCCGAGGCCTGCGCCTCCAGGCGCGCCTTGCGGGCCTGCTGCAGTTCGAGACGAAGCGTGCCGATGTCCACCATGTCCGGGCTCCGAGAGAGGCGATGCCCGCCACCATAACGTACCCTATCTGTTCCGTAAATGTTCTTTCCGCTCGATTTCGGGTTGTGTCCGGTTGTGATCGGACTGGAATCGTTCTCGTCGGGGGCGACGGTGGCCCGCGCTATCGCGGCGGCGCCGCGGCCTTCTCGGCCTTCAGCTTGTCGATCGCGGCGCGGATCGGGGCGAACGGGCCGTATTTGTGTTGCTCGGCCGTGAAACCGTCGGCATAGGGGCCGTAGGGCGTGTCGACCGGCTTCAGGAGCAGATCGGGAAAATCCTTGTCGAGGCCGGCGCGCTGCGGGCGCGGCTGCGAGACCATGTAGGCGGCGATGTCCCAAGCGTCGGCGACCGCGAGCTGCGGGTCGAGATGGTCGGTGCCGTGCGGCATGTTGAAGTGCAGGAAGTTGGCCGCCGTGATCAGGCGGGCCATGCCGGCGCCGTCGTTGAAGCTGTCCGGCCCCCACAGCGGCGGCACCATGTAGCCGAGATCCGTGGTCGGCAGGCTGCGGCGGATGCCCCGGCCGTCGGCGCCGTGGCAATCGAGGCAAGCCTTGGCATAGAGCGCCTTGCCGCGCACCGGGTCGGCGGCGCGGTCGAGCTCCGGCATGGCGCCGGACCCGAGCCCGGCGACCGGCTGGCCGGGCCGGTAGCCCTCGGACAGGAACTTCACATAGGCCACGAAGGCCGCCATCTCCGGCCCGTCCTTCGGCAGCGGCCGGCCGTTCAGGCTGCGGGTCATGCAGCTCTCGATGCGGTCCTCGATCGTCACCTCGGCGCCGGCCCGGGCGCTGTATTGTGGGAATGTCTCGAACAGGCCGTAGATCGGCAGGCCGAACTTCTTGGTGCCGGCGTGCAGGTGGCAGTTGCCGCAGGCGAGGTTGTTGCCGGCGAAGCGCTTCGCCGGATCGGCGACCTCCGGCCCGATATGCGCGTAGGTGGCGGTGAAGAGATCGCGGCCGCGGCGCACCAGGCGGGCCGGCGGGTCGTCGGGCAGGGCGCCGATCTCCGGTGCGGTCAGGATGCGGTCCGGTCCGGGCGGCGGCGCGGAGGACGACGCAGACGGTGGCGCGGACTGGGCGAGCGCGAGCCCGGCGGCCGTGACGGCGACGAGCGGGAGCGACAGCACGGCGAGACGGCGCATCGGGGGCTCCGGGTTCGGACGGACGGAGGAACGGGACCGGCGCGCCAGTGTGGCCGATCGCGGTGACGAAAGCATCAACACGGCGCGACCCCGAAGGACGGGGCTACAGCGGCGGGTCGTAGGCCTCCGACTTGCAGGCGATGCTCGCCTCCTCGAGATCCAGCTCGCGCTCGATGCGGCGGCGCGACTCGTCGGTGATCTTGCCGTCCCGCTCCAGCTTGTGGAGATGCACGCGCTCCGCCTCGATCAGCTCGAGTCGCAGCTTCGCGCCGAGCTTGGCGGTGGCGAAGTCCTCGTCGTCGAGGCTGCGCGGCACCACCCGGGTCCGCTGTGCGTTGCGCGCCTCGAGCAGGGCCGAGACGTCCCCGTCGATCGTCAGCCCGTCGCGCCCGGCGATCGCCTCGAGCCGCGCGTGGGCGGCCGCCGCGGCGGAATGGCGGGCGTTCAGCTCCTGCTCGCGGATGATGCGGGCCTCGGCCGTGCCGACCGCGGCGAGGCCGAGCCAGCGCATGACGAGCGGCATCATCAGGCCCTGGCCGACGAGCGTGATGACGATGACGCCGAACGTCACCACGACGATGAAGTCGCGATAGGGGAAGGGCGCGCCCGACTGCAGGGCGAAGGGGAGCGCGAGCGCGGCGGCGAGCGAGACGACGCCGCGCACGCCCACGAAAGCGATCATGAACGGGCGCTGCCAGATCGGCGCCGGGTCGCGGGCTTCCAGCGAAGGGATCAGCCAGCGCGGCAGGTAGATGGCCGGGAACACCCAGACGAAGCGAGCGACGATGCAGATCGCGGTCGTCACGAGAATGCCGGCCGCGATCTCGGAGAGCGAATGCGACTGGATGCGCTCGACGAGCGCGCGCGCCTGCATGCCGGTGATCAGGAAGATGAAGCCTTCGAGCAGATAGACGAACAGATCCCAGAAGAACACGCCCTGCAGGCGCGTCGCGGACGAGATCAGGAGCGGCCCGTTCCAGCTCACATAGAGGCCGGCCGCGACGGTGGCGAGCACGCCGGAGCCGCCGAGATGCTCGGGCACCCAGTAGCAGAGATAGGGCGTCATGATCGACAGCGTGATCTCGACGCGCGGGTCGCGCGCCCAGTGGCGCAGCCGTAGGCTGATCCAGCCGACCGCGATTCCCCAGACGATCTCGCCGACCACGATGGCGCCGAAGGTGCCGGCGGCCTGCGGAAACGAGAAGACGCCGGTGCTCACCGCGGCGACCGCGAAACGGTAGAGGATCAGGGCGGTCGCGTCGTTGGCCAGCCCCTCGCCCTCCAGCACGACGAGGACGCGACGCGGCAGGCCGAGCCGGCGGGCGACGGCGAGCGGCGCGACGACGTCGGGCGGCGACACGATGGCGCCGAGCACGAAGGCGACCGGCCAGGGCAGGCCGATGATGTAGTGCGCGCCGGCCGCCACCGCGACCGTGGTGAAGACGACGCAGCCGAAGGCGAGCAGCGAGATCGAGCGCAGATTGAAGCGGAACTCGCGCCAGCTCATGGCGACGCCGGCCAGATAGATCAGCGGCGGCAGCACGACGAGCAGGACGAATTCGGGGGCGAGCTCGATGGCCGGCAGGCCCGGCACGAAGGCGAGCGCGACGCCGGCGATCACCAGGATGATCGAGGGCGCGACGTTCAGCCGGCGGGCCAGCACGGCGACCGCGACGAGGACGGCGAGGAGGAGCAGGAAGGTCTGGATGATCGCGGTCATGGCGCGGGAAACTGGTCGAGTTTTTCCGCCCGTGCAAGGACGCGGCTGCGATCGGGCGCGAGAGGGGGGCTCGTGGTGACGGATCGGCTCGATGTCCGCTCGTCCCCGCGACGGCGGGAACCCAGGGGCCGCTCGACGCGTGGCCCCGGAACCCCGCCGTCGCGGGGATGTGCGGAGGGTGGGTCGAGTTCGGTGGAAATGACGCTAGGATGAGTCCATGAGCCCTACGATCGCACCGCGGCGCTGGCTCGCCCGTCCCGCCGGCTGGCGCGGCTGGCTGACGCTCGGCGTCGTGGTCGTGCTCGTTCTCCTGCTGCTGCCCTATGTGCTGACGCCGTTCCTGCATGTCGGCCGGCCGGTGTCGACCCTGATGCTCGGGCGCTGGCTGACCGGGCAGCGGGTCGAGCGCGTGTGGGTGCCGCTCGCCGACATCGCCCCGATCCTGCCCCGGACCGTGATCGTCGCCGAGGACGCGCGCTTCTGCGCCCACCGCGGCGTCGATCTCGCCGAGATCCGCGACGCCATCGAGGACGACGGGCTCTTGGGCGCGCGCGGCGCCTCGACCATCTCCCAACAGCTCGCCAAGAACGTCTTCCTGTGGCCGGGCCGCAGCTTCGTGCGCAAGATTCTCGAAGCGCCGCTGGCCGTCTGGATGGATCTCGTGCTCGGCAAGCGGCGCGTGATGGAGCTCTATCTCAACGTCGCCGAATGGGGGCCGGACGGCGAGTTCGGTGCCGAGGCCGGCGCGAGGCGGGCCTTCGGCCGCTCGGCCCGTGACCTCTCGGCTGGCCAGGCCGCCCTGATGGCGGCGATGCTGCCCGATCCGCACCGGCGCAACGGCGCCAAGCCCGGCCCCGGCCTGCGCCGCCTCGCCGGCATCCACGAGCGTCGCGCCGTCAAGGCGCGCGTGGGCTGTGTGGCGGCCGGGCGGCGGTGAGATCGTTCGGCGGTGAGGGGGCGTCGCACCCCCCCGGGCGTCGCGCAGCCTGGTGCCGGCCCCTCGAAAAACCGCTCTAGCCAGCCCGGGGCGCTTGCTTTATAAGGCCCCACTTTCCGGAAAACCGGGCATCGGCGCGTCCTCGCTGCCGGCCCCTGTCGAGGAGACCGCACCCATGGCCGTGCCGAAACGAAAGACCTCGCCCTCCCGCCGCGGCATGCGCCGCTCGGCCGACGCCATCAAGGCGCCGACCTACGTGGAGGACAAGGATTCGGGCGAGCTGCGTCGTCCGCACCACGTCGATCTGAAGACCGGCATGTATCGGGGCCGGCAGATCTTCACCAAGAAGTCCGAGGACTGAGCGGCCGGGTCCGGCGAGCCGGACCCGCGTCGTCGCCCGCCCGCCGCGACCGCGAGAGGTCGCAGACGACGTCCGTGCGCGCCGCGCCCGGGCGTTTTCGGCGTTTCCGGCACGCGCATGCGCCGCGTCACTGGACGGACACGGGCGGCGCGTTTAAGAGGCGGGCCATTCCGCCCCAGGTCGTTTCGAGGATCTGTCGATGTTCATGCTCGGCTTTCCGCTGCTCCTCGTTCCGTTCGCGATCTACAACATCGTCGCCTTCCTGCTGAGCGGTTTCGTCTGGACCGATCCGCTCCTGCAGGTCCGGATGATCTCGCAGGCCGAGTTCGTGCTGACCTTCGGCGACGCCCTGGTCGTCGTGGCGTTGGTGTTCCTGTTCCTGGAGATCGCCAAGGCGACCCGGATGTCGCGCCGCAGCGTGGTCGACCACGTGCTGTCGCTCTTGCTGTTCATCGCCATGCTGATCGAGTTCCTGGTGGTGCCGGAGACCGCCACGGCGACCTTCTTTCTCTTGCTGGTCATCGCGTTCGTCGACGTGATCGCCGGCTTCACGGTGTCGCTGCGCACGGCCCAGCGCGACGTCTCGCTGGAGACGGTGCGGGGCGATTAGAAATCGGGACGGGGACGCACGCCGGCTGCTTCGTTCACGGCCGGCTCTCGAGCCTTCCAAATTGGGTAAAGCCGCGCAGCGCTGGGTTGTGGCCCCGAACAAGCTGGTTAATTCAAGCGGCGAGCAGTCCGATTCCGATTCCGATGAAGAATGGGCTCGGGCGAAGCCGCCCACTCGTGGTGTGATAAGGCGGCACTTCGATAAGCTGATATTCACGTTGCGAGGCGCGCACGGCAATAAATCCACCGAAGGTGCACGGCGAAGCCGGGCCGCGCAGGATGCGAGCCGAGGCGGATCCCGCGTCGCTGCCCCGGAAACCGAAAGGTTCGGGCCGTCGCCTTTCGAGCGACGCGCGTTCGCGCGGTCACCTCGGGGTGACGGATCACGTCGGCGAGCTCACGCCCCCTCGCCGGGTTTGAGTATCCGAAGGATGGTGGCGCTCGACGCGGGCGCCGTCTCTGCGGCCCCGGCCCCGGTCTCGGTCGGCAGCGCCGGCTCGGGTGCGGCGGGCGCGTCGCCGACGAGCGCTTCACCGGCGAGCTGCGCGCGCCGT
This sequence comes from Rhodoplanes azumiensis, assembly GCF_042682915.1. Taxonomy (NCBI): domain Bacteria; kingdom Pseudomonadati; phylum Pseudomonadota; class Alphaproteobacteria; order Hyphomicrobiales; family Nitrobacteraceae; genus Rhodoplanes; species Rhodoplanes azumiensis. The sequence continues at coordinate 13,712 of NZ_JBHUIW010000020.1, forward strand.
GCCGTCACGGCCGCGCGCGCTTGATCGAAGGCGAGCGTGTAGGCGGCGAGCGACGCTTGGTCGAGGCCGTCGCGGCGGCCCGGCAGCAGCACGCGGGCGAGGATGTCGTCGATCTCCCGGTCGAGCGTGGCGAGGGCCGCGACCGTCTCGGCCGCATGCGCCTCGCGGATCAGCGCGACCAGCCGCTCGAGCAGCCGCTGCCGGCGCGAGCGGGTGTCGGCGCGCAGATGGCTCGCCAGCCAGGCGAGGCCGGAGCCGACGCCCGACAGCGCCATGGCGCCGATATAGATGAAATCGCTGTAGCGATCGAAGAAGCTCTTCTGATCGTCGTCGATATAGGCAGCGGCGCCGGGATGCGCCGGCACGGCGGCGTCGCGGTCGGTGTCGGGCTTCTCGATGCGGGCCGCCATCGGAAACTCCGACGACAGCGTCTGGCGGGCCATGAAGATCTGCCGCGTCAGGTCGGCGATCGTGTCCTCGGGCACGCTGCGGCGGGCGACGATGTAGTGCTTGAAGCCGATCGTCTCGACGGCGTCGGGCGGCTGCGGGGTCTGGCCGCCGAACACACCCGCCTTCAGCTCGGCCTCCTCGTAGACCGGCATGCGGGCGGCGATCACCTCGGAAGCGCCGATCTCCAGGAAGGTCGGGCCGGTGCGACCGCTGCTGGCCGCCGCGACCGCGCCGGCGACGTGCGGGCTCGCGACCGGGCCGAGCGCCAGAAGCGCGTCGACCGGATGGGCGCGCAGCGCCGAGACGACGTCGCGGGCGTCGAGCGGCACCACCGTCACCTTGTCGGCCGGCACCTGGTACTGGCGCAGGATCGATTCCAGAATCTCGCGGTCGCCCATGCCGGGACCGACGAGCCCGACGCGACGGCCGGCCAGCGCCGCGATGCTGTCGATCTTCGCCGGGGCCGGTGCGGCCGGCTTCGCCGAGGCCTTGGCACGGCGGCGCGGCGCGGTGCGGGCCGGCTCCTCCGACGTCGGCCCGCCGGCGGCGAGCGACCCCTCGGCCGGCACCATCAGCACCGCGACGTTGTCGTGCAGCACCACGACGGCCTGGGCTGCGGCCGGGAAGGCGACGTCGCGGCGGACCACGGCGAGGTCGACCTCGCGGTTCTGCAGGGCGCGGGCTGCGGCGCCGGGTCCGTCCTTGACGATCGGAGCGAGCCGCACCGTGGCGCTGCGGTCGCGGCCGAACTGCTGGGCGATCGCCTGCACGAGCCGCGCGTCCTCGCTGCCGGGCGGCCCGACGGCGATGCGCAGCGTGGTCGGCCGGTCGTTGAAGTAGAACACGCCGGCGACCACGCCGGTGACGACGAACAGGCCGGCGAGCAGCAGCAGCGGCGTCTGCCGCGACAGGATCTTCACGCGCCGCAGCGTCCGCCGCGAGCGCGACGACCGGTCGCGACCTGCTCCGCGCTCCGCCAGGCGGTCGCGAGCCGCCCCCAGGGCGACAGGGCGATGGAGGAGAAACGGCATTCTGGCGGGTCTCCGGCGGGACGCGGGGCGGGCACGGCGGGCGCGAACCGTCGATTTGGTCACGCCGATGCGGCAGCGCAAAGGCACGATCGCGCGAGGCCGACGGTTCCGTTCCGCAGGGTAAAAACCCGGTCGCCTCGATTTCGGTGTTCGCGCCGCGTGCCCCGGACAAGGTGCGTCAGGCGGTCCGGGATCACGGTGCTTTTCGCCCCGGATCCCGGTTCGCGGCGCGTTGCGCCGTGCCCGGGACACGGCACGAGGCAGCATCCGCGGCAGCAACGTCGGGAATGACCAAAAGGTGTTACGCGCCCGCCGCCCGCCCCCAGGGGCCGAGGCGGGTGTTCTTGGGCAGCGCCTCGCGCACCATCAGCATCTCGCCGACCGTCTCGGAGGTGACGAGGCCGATCAGCCGGCCGCTCGCGTCGACGATGCCGACGGCGGGCTTCTGCTTCTCCTGCAGGATCGCGAAGGCGGCTTCCAGGCGGCCGCGATGGCTCATCAGCGGGATGTCGCCGGTCATCACCTCGGCGACCGGCGCCTGCGGGCCGACATCCTTCAGCGCCCGGATCATGTCGGCGCGGCTGAGCACGCCGACCAGCCGCCGCTCGCCGTCGACCACCGGGAACTCCTGCTGGCTGGTGCTCAGGAGAGTCTCGATCGCCGCCTCGATCGGCTCGTCCGGGGCGAGCGTCGCGAACTGGGTGATCATGGCGGCGGCGACCGGCACGTCGCGCGACATCGCCCGGATGGCGACGAGCTGCGCCTCGGAGGCGGCGGCGAGGTACACGAAGATGGCGATGAAGATCAGCATCGGATTGACGAACAGCCCGATGAAGCCGAACGCGAAGGCGGTCGCCTGGCCGATCCAGGCGGCGATCTCGGTCGCCCGCACATGGCCGAGCTTGACGGCGAGCAGCGCCCGCAGCACCCGGCCGCCGTCCATCGGGAAGGCCGGGATCATGTTGAACAGCACCAGGAAGATGTTCACGGCGGCGAGCTTGTCGATCATCGACGCGGCGGTCGAGTCGACGGCGGCGAGGTTGCGGATCGAGGGGTCGGCGCCGCCGACCACGATCAGCAGGAAGGCGATGACCACGTTGACGGCCGGACCCGCCACCGCCACCAGGAGTTCTTCGCCCGGCGCTTCCGGAATTCGTTCGAGCCGCGCCACGCCGCCGATCGGCAAGAGCGTCACGTCGGGCGTCGCCACCCCGAAGGCGCGGGCCGCGAAGATGTGGCCGAACTCGTGCGCCAGCACGCAGGCGAACAAGAGCAGCATGAAGACGAGGCCGGACACCGCCGCGTCGACGCCGCCCTGCGCCCAGCTCGCGCCGAAGATCCAGACGAGGAACAGGACGAAGGTGACGTGGATGCGCACCGCCGTGCCGGCGATCGACCCGATGTTCACGGACCACGGCATCTGCGCCTCCGCTTCCTGCGCGCGAACGCCTCGTCGCCAGCGCCCCTTTCCGGCAGATATGATCGCGCGGCGCCGCCCACCAGACGCGGCCGCGCCCCTGCGACGAGGAGACCCCCCGATGAGCGAGCTTCTTGACCCCGAGCGCCGCCGTGTGGCGCTGGCCGCCCTGCCCGGCTGGCAGGACGCCACCGAGCGCGACGCCATCACCAAGGTGTTCACCTTCGCCGACTTCAACGCCGCCTTCGGCTTCATGAGCCGGGTCGCGCTGGTCGCCGAGAAGCACGACCATCATCCCGAATGGTTCAACGTCTACCGGACCGTGTCGGTGACGCTCGCGACCCACGACGCCGGCGGCGTCACCGAGCGCGACATCGCGCTCGCCGGCGCCATGGAGGCGATCGCGGCGGCGACCGGCGTTCAGCCGTGACGCTGCGTCGCCTCACCGCCCGGACGGCGGGTTGAACCGACCCGCCGAATCCCCATGTCGTCGACGATGCGGACCAGGAGGATGGAACCATGACGGCCACGCGGGCAGGGTTCGGCGGCGACGTGGCGATCGACCCCGCCCGGGCGCGATCCGACCGCTTGCGAACCGACCAGGCGGCGCACGACGAGGAGACGGTGCGGCGCGGCTTCTGGCCGAAGCTGAAGCGAGTCCTCGCCCGGGTTCCGTTCGCGGAGGAGCTGCTGGCCGCCTATTACTGCGCCTTCGACCGCGGCACCCCGCACCACGTCCGGGTCGCGCTCCTCGGCGCGCTCGCCTATTTCGTCATGCCGGCCGACATGCTGCCCGACCTCGTGCCGGCGCTCGGCTTCACCGACGACGCGGCCGTGCTGGCCGGCGTCCTCAAGCTGGTCGTCGCCCATCTCGGCCCGCAGCACCGCGATGCCGCCCGCCACGCCCTCGACGAAATGGCGCGCTAGAGAGCCGCGAATCGGGGCACAGTGGCGCGGGGGCGCCGGGGCGTTCTCGACAGTCCGGGTCACCGGGGCCGCGCGCCGTCGCGCCGGCGGCCGCCCGGACGCGATTCGGGAGTCTGACGGGTTTAGAATGGGACACGACATCCGCAACGGGTCGTCCACCGCGACGACCGCACGCCGTTTCGCGCAAGTTCGTCACGCGCCGGGCCGTTTCGCTCGATTCCGTTTCTCGCGACTCCGTTTCGCGCCGGTGGGTCGGTCGCCACTGACCGCCGTCCTGCTCGCCGGCGCGGCCGGGCTGGTTCTCGCCGGGCCGGCGGCCGCCCAGCTTCCGCCGCCGCCGTCGACCGCGCCGGCCCAACGCCCGGCCCAGCCGCCCAAGCCGAAGCCGCCGGCGCCCCGTCCGCAGGCGCCGGCCACCACCCAGCCGGCGACCCCGCCCGCCGCCGTGACGGGCGGCGCGCAGCCGCAGCTGCTCGGCCAGTACGGCGGCTGGGGGGCCTACACGGCGAGCCCGGGCGGCCGCAAGGTGTGCTTCGCGCTCGCCAAGCCGAGCCGGGCCGAGACGACGCCGCCCAACCGGCCGCGCGACCCCGCCTTCCTGTTCGTCGCCTCGCGGCCGGGCGAGCGGGTCAAGGACGAGATCTCGGTGATCTTCGGCTACGGCTTCAAGCCCAACGCCGACGCGACCCTCGACGTCGGCGGCGCGAGCTTCGCGCTCTACACCCAGGCCGACGGCGGCTGGATCAAGAACGCCGCCGAGGAGGCCCGCCTCGTCGAGACGCTGCGCCGTGCCGGCGATGCCACCATCAAGGGCGTGTCGGCCCGCGGCACCGCCTCGACCGACGTCTATGTCCTGAAAGGCCTCGCCCAGGCCCTCGACCGCGTGGCGCAGGAGTGCCAGTAGGGCGGCCACCCGGTGATCGTCGCGCATGGGCGCCCCCATACGGCTCCGAGACGCGCCTTGGTGTCTGTAGCCAGTCGCGCCCGTCGCTTCGGTGAAAACGGTTTCATCGATGTGCCGCGCCGCGCAGGGCCCGTCGACCTCACTCGGGCAGTATATCGCGGCATGTCGTTGACCCCCTTGTGATCGAGGGGCGTGGCTCGTCTCGGTCGGAGTGCCGTTAATCTTCGCGAACGGCCGCGAGCCCGCGGCCGCGTGGAGGTCGACATGCGGACGATGCTCGGCATTGTGGCGGCAGGACTCGGAGCGGCTTTCGGCGCCGCGGCGCAGGCCCAAGCGCCGGCCGACCCCGGTGCCGGGGGACGCACCGCGGGGCTCGATCGGCCGGGCTGGACCGTGTTCACGGACGGCGCCGGCACGAGGGTCGACGTCCCGGCCGGCATCTTCACCGAACAGGTCGGGCCGGCGCGGCGCGGCGCGGGCGTCGAGCTGCAGTCCGCCGACGGCCGCGCCCGGCTGATGGTCTATGTCGAGCCGAACGACGAAGCCTTCACGCCGGAGCGATTCGTCCGCACCAACCTGAAGGTTCCCGCCGGCGCCCTCGACTATCGCCGCATCACCGACCGCTTCTTCGCCGTCTCGGGCGTGAACGAGGGCGAGATCTTCTACAGCCGCTGCAACTTTCCGGCCCGCGCGTCGGGGCGGATGCACTGCATCTACGTCGCCTATCCGCAGGCCGAGGAGAAGGCCTGGGACGACATCGTGACCCGGATCAGCCTGTCTTTGCGCGGATCGCGCAATTAGCGATCACGATTCGTTAGTCACGGTTACAATCGATCGCGAGCAGAATTTTCCAGGTGTGAGAGATTCTTAGATCGAAATTGGCGATATGAGATAATTCGCACCACCCGAGATGGTGATTGTGCTTGTCTGGGTGGTGGCGTATGGATCGATCACGCACCTCGTGTATGTGTTCTTGCGTTTTTCGCTCACGGCGGAACGTGATATATCACCACGCGGATACGACGCTCGTCCGAACGCCGTGCCGCATCGACCCCCGGACCGAGATCGAACTGCCATGGAACCCCTCTACGACCGCCTGGGCCGCGTGCGCGCCTGGCTCCATGCCGAGCACGCCCGCATCATCAGCCTGCAGGGCAGCCACCTGGCCTCCATCGACGGCCACAGCGTCTACGACAGCAGCGGCCAGCACATCGGCTGGTGGAAGCACGGCCACATGCGTAACACCCGCGGCGCCGTCGTGGTGTGGGCGTCCGACGCCTTCGGGCTCGGCGTCATCCGGCCGCCCCAGATGCCGCCGCCGGCCGAGCCCGAGGCTCCGGTGGTGGAAGGCTTCCAGGCCCGCGCGACGCCGCCCGCGCATCCCGCCCGCAGCGCCAGCTGGGCGGTCGAGTTCCCGTTCTGACGGTTCTGATCTGAACGGATCCGATCGTTCGACCGGACGGCCGGGCCCGCGCGGTACGCGCGCCCGGCGCCGGCGCCTTCTCCCCGCCATCGCCCGATCCTGCGACGACGCGATGCTCAGGATCGCGCGCGAGCACATGTTCGCGCTGTGCGGAACTGCTCCGTCATCCCGGGCTCGCGGACCTCGAGGTCCGCGCCCCGGGATGACGAATGCTGGGAAGACAGCCGCGGACTCGGCTCACAGGATGAACCGGCTCAGATCGGCGTTCTTGGCGAGGTCGGCGACGCGGCTGTTCACGTAGTCGCCGTCGATCACCAGCGTCTCGCCGGCCTTGTCGGGGGCCGCGAAGGAGATCTCGTCGAGCACCCGCTCCATCACGGTCTGCAGCCGCCGCGCCCCGATGTTCTCGACCGTGGAATTGACCGACACGGCGACGTCGGCGATCGCGTCGATGGCGCTCTCCTGGAAATCCAGCGTCACGCCCTCGGTCGCCAGCAAGGCCACGTACTGCTTGATCAGCGACGCCTCGGTCTCGGTGAGGATGCGCCGGAAGTCGTCGCGGGTCAGCGCCTTCAGCTCGACCCGGATGGGCAGGCGACCCTGCAGCTCGGGCAGCAGGTCGGAGGGTTTCGCCAGATGGAAGGCGCCCGACGCGATGAACAGGATGTGGTCGGTCTTGACCGAGCCGTGCTTGGTCGACACCGAGGTGCCCTCGATCAGCGGCAGAAGATCGCGCTGGACGCCCTCGCGCGACACGTCGGCACCGCCGCGGTTCTCGCGTCCGCAGATCTTGTCGATCTCGTCGAGGAAGACGATGCCGTTGTTCTCGACCGTGCGGATCGCCTCCTGCACCACGGCGTCCTGATCCAAGAGCTTGTCGGACTCTTCGGCGATCAGGATCGCGTAGGACTCCTTCACGGTGACCTTGCGGGTCTTGGTGCGGCCGCCGCCGAGCTTGCCGAAGATGTCGCCGAGCGAGACGGCCCCCATCTGGGCGCCCGGCATGCCGGGAATCTCGAACATCGGCATGCCGCCGCCGCCGGCCGCGACCTCGATCTCGATCTCCTTGTCGTCCATCTCGCCGGCCCGCAGCTTCTTGCGGAACGTCTCCTTGGTGGAGGGCGACGCCCCGGCGCCGACCAGCGCGTCGACGACCCGGTCCTCGGCCGCGAGATGAGCGCGCGCCGCGACGTCCTTGCGCTTCTTCTCGCGGGTCAGCGCGATGCCGACCTCGACGAGATCGCGCACGATCTGCTCGACGTCGCGGCCGACATAGCCGACCTCGGTGAATTTGGTCGCCTCGACCTTGATGAACGGGGCGCCCGCGAGCTTGGCGAGCCGGCGCGAGATCTCGGTCTTGCCGACGCCGGTCGGGCCGATCATCAGGATGTTCTTCGGCATCACTTCTTCGCGCAGCTTCTCGTCGAGCTGCAGGCGGCGCCAGCGGTTGCGCAAGGCGATCGCGACGGCGCGCTTGGCGTCGTGCTGGCCGATGATGAAGCGGTCGAGCTCGGAGACGATTTCGCGGGGCGAGAAGTCGGTCATGGTCGCTTGTTTTTCCCGAGGGCCGTCGCCCTTCGAGGCCCGGCTTCGCCGGGCACCTCGAGGTGACGGATTGACTGTCTTCCGTCGTCCCGAGGTGCGCGCGTCGGCGTGCCTCGACGGACGGCGGCCGCGACGTCAGGTCGTCATCGTCTCCACCACGACCTTGTCGTTGGTGTAGACGCAGATCTCGGCCGCGATGGCGAGGGCGCGGCGGACGATCGTCTCGGCGTCCATGTCGGTGTCGACCAGCGCGCGCGCCGCGGCGAGCGCATAGTTGCCGCCCGAGCCGATGCCCATCACGCCGTTCTCCGGCTCCAGCACGTCGCCCGTGCCGGTGAGCACCAGCGACACCTTGGGGTCGGCGACGATCATCATGGCTTCCAGCCGGCGCAGGTAGCGGTCGGTGCGCCAGTCCTTGGCGAGCTCGACGGCGGCCCGCATGAGCTGGCCCGGATACTGCTCGAGCTTGGCCTCGAGCCGCTCGAACAGCGTGAAGGCGTCGGCCGTGGCGCCGGCGAAGCCGCCGATCACGCCGCCGCCGGCGAGCCGGCGCACCTTCTTGGCGTTGCCCTTGACGATGGTCTGGCCGATCGACACCTGGCCGTCGCCGCCGACCGCGACGATGCCGTTCTTGCGGACCGTGACGATCGTGGTGCCGTGCCAGAGGGCGGACGACGCGGGCGGGTCGGACGACGTGTGCGCGGAAGACATCAAGATGAAACCCCGGTGACGCCCTGATCTAGGAGCGGCCCGACCCCTTTGCAACGCGAGGGGAAACTCGGACGTCGGCGCACGGCGGGTATCGGGTGCAGCGGGCTGCGCTGCCCCTCCCCGCGCGCGGGGAGAGATGAAGCGGCAGCGCAAGGGGCGGGTTCGGCGTCCGCACCGCCCCCAGTGGCGGAACCCTGGCCACCCTGATAAAAGGCCGGCGGTTCAGACAAATGGTCGCGGTCGGGCGGAGGCCCGGGGCGCGGCCCCGGCCGGATCCTGTCGCGGATCGGCCGACCGGCCGGCAAGAAGGCGTGTCGTTCATGCGCACCGCAACCGTGAAGCGCACCACCAAGGAAACCGACGTCGAGGTCGCGGTCGATCTCGACGGCACCGGCCAGGCGTCGGTCGACACCGGCATCGGCTTCCTCGACCACATGCTGGACCTGCTGGCCCGCCATTCCCGCATCGACATGACGATCAGGGCCAAGGGCGACCTGCATATCGACCAGCACCACACGGCCGAGGACGTCGGCATCACGCTCGGCCAGGCGGTGAAGCAGGCGCTCGGCGACATGAAGGGCATCGGCCGCTATGCGGACGTCCATCTGCCCATGGACGAGACCCTGACCCGGGTGGCGATCGATATTTCCGGCCGGCCGTTCCTAGTGTTCCGCACGTCGTTCCGGCGGGACAAGATCGGCACCTTCGACACCGAGCTGGTGCGCGAGTGGTTCCAGGCCTTCGCAATGAACGCCGGCATCACGCTCCACGTCGAGACGCTGTCCGGCGACAACGACCACCATATATCGGAGTCGTGCTTCAAGGGGCTCGCCCGGGCATTGCGCTCGGCGGTCGCGATCGATCCGCGGACCCGGGACGAGATCCCCTCCACCAAGGGCAGCCTGGGCGGCTGACGGCCCGGCGCCGACGAGACGCGCGGCCGGACGGGCCGCGGCCGCGACCCAGCGAAGGACACGACATGGCAGTCTATGCAGTGCTGGAGCCCCCCGCCCGGCCGGACGGTCAGCCGGCCGATCCGGTCCGGGTCCGCTTCGTGCGCGACGGCTTCTCCTGGGGCGCCTTCCTGTTCGGCCCCCTGTGGATGACCCGCCACCGGATGTGGCTGGTGCTCGTCTGCTGGGGGCTGGTGATGGCGGGCTTCGGCGTCGCCCATGCGGCGCTCGCGGTGCCCGCCGGGGCACGGCTCGCGGTGTCGGTGCTGATCGCCCTTCTGGTCGGGCTCGAATCGGCGACGCTGCGCCGCTGGACGCTCCTGCGCGGCGGCTGGCGCGAGGCCGGCATCGTCGTCGCCGACGACCTCGAGACGGCCGAGCAGCGCTATTTCGCCCGCCGCGCCGACGCGGCCGGCGATCTCGACCGCGCCTGGAGCGACGCGCCGGCGCCGCGGCTGCGGCCGGCCGGGCGCGGCGTGCTCGGCCTGTTCCCGCTGCCGGGAGCGGGGCGATGACGGTCGCGATCGTCGACTACGGCTCCGGCAACCTGCATTCGGCCGCGAAGGCCTTCGAGCGGGCGGCGCGCGAGAGCGGGCACGACCAGCCGATCCTGGTCACCAGCGATCCCGACGTGGTGCGCGCGGCCGACCGGGTCGTGCTGCCGGGCGTCGGCGCCTTCGCCGACTGCCGGCGCGGGCTCGACGCCGTGACCGGCATGGTCGAGGCCCTTGAGGAGACGGTGCGGCGGCGCGGCCGCCCGTTCCTCGGCATCTGCGTCGGCATGCAGCTGATGGCCGAGCGCGGCCGCGAATACGAGGTCGTCGACGGGCTCGGCTGGATTCCGGGCGAGGTCGACAGGATCACGCCGACCGACCCGTCGCTGAAGATCCCGCACATGGGCTGGAACACGCTGAACGCACTCGCGCCGCACCCGCTGCTCGACGGCATCCCGACCGGGCCGGACGGCCTGCACGCCTACTTCGTGCACAGCTATCACCTGAAGACGGCCGACCCCGGCGATCTCGTCGCGCAGGTCGATTACGGCGGCCCGGTCACCGCGATCGTCGCCGCCGGCACCGCCGCCGGAACCCAATTCCACCCGGAGAAGAGCCAGCGGCTCGGCCTCGCGCTGATCGCCAATTTTTTGAGATGGGCCCCGTGATCCTGTTCCCCGCCATCGACCTGAAGGACGGCCTCGCCGTGCGCCTGGAGCAGGGCGACATGGCGCGCGCCACCATCTTCAACCGCGATCCCGCCGAGCAGGCGCGCCAGTTCGAGGAGATCGGCTTTCAGTATCTGCACATCGTCGATCTCGACGGGGCCTTCGCGGGCAAGCCCGTCAACGCCGCGGCGGTCGAGCGGATCCTTGAGCTGGTCTCGATCCCGGTGCAGCTCGGCGGCGGCATCCGCAATCTCGCGACCGTCGAGGGCTGGCTGGAGAAGGGCATCACCCGGGTGATCATCGGCACCGCGGCGGTGCGCGATCCCGAGCTGGTGAAGACGGCGGCGAAGCGGTTTCCCGGGCGCGTCGCGGTCGGGCTCGACGCGCGCGGCGGCCGCGTCGCGGTCGAGGGCTGGGCCGAGGTGTCGGATCTGCCGGCGCTCGATCTCGCCCGCCGCTTCGAGGACGCCGGCGTCGCCGCCATCGTCTATACCGAGATCAGCCGCGACGGCATGCTGACCGGCCTCGATCTCGACGGCACCATCGCGCTCGCCGAGGCGATCTCGATTCCCGTCATCGCCTCGGGCGGCCTCGCCTCGATCGGCGACATCGAGAAGCTGATCGAGCCGCGCGCCAAGAAGCTCGCCGGGGCGATCGCCGGCCGGGCCCTCTACGACGGCCGCCTCGACGCCAGAAAGGCGCTGGCGCTGCTGAAGAGCGCGGGCGCGGTGTCATGAGCGCGGCTCAATTCATCGAGTCAAATGAATCGGTTGGCGAGAATTTCTCTAATTGGCTGACTCTGTTAAACAATTTCCGACGCGCCATTGACCCGAACGAAGACGCTTATTATATTGCAGGCAAATGGATTGGGGGTTCCCGGTCGGCGCTTGGCCTCGGAGTGATCCGGGGCCATTCGCTTTTCGAGAGGCCGCCCGCGCGCGGCGGATCAGGGGAAGATGCGGATACGGCCCAGCCCCGGTCTGTCGCCGCGCCCATGCACCATCTTTCCAGCGATGATGTCGAAAGCCCGGTTAGGCTGAGCCGGGCGCAGAACTTTCAGGCCGATCGGTCGGGCCGTGAGATCGGCGATCTGCATGCCGGCCGCGTTGGCTTTCTTGTCGACGAAGACAATTTCGAAGTTCGGCAGTTTACGCTGATAGACGTTGCCACCACCAACGATTCGCCGGAACTCGAGCTCGAGCGCCTTGTCCTCTCTGTTGCCACGCCGTTCAAAGACGAAATGAAGCGTTCTTCCGCCGTTGCCCCGCTTTTCCATCAACTCGACCGTTCTCTCGACACAAAACGACAGCGCGAGATGGTAGGGGTTTTCGTCGAAGAGATATTCGTATTTCAATCGCCGCTTGTCGATGACGGAAGCGATCATCCAGACACGCGCTTTGGCGAGCAGCGCGTTCAGATCCTCGAGGAACGATTTGTTTCGATCGGGAACGTTCAAGAACTCGAAGGGCGGCAGCTTCTTCCGGATCTCCCGTTCGTGCAGGATGACGGTGTCGTGCCCGAACCACTTGAACTTGAAGGCATGCACGGCCGGAACGATACGCCGCAAATACGACGCCTTGTCGAACACGCACAGGCAGAGAACAAAGATCGGATAGCCTTCGTCGATCTTGACGAGGCTGTGGTCGCCACTCTCGTCGGCGTAAATGATGAAGTCGCTGAAGTCTGACATCGCGAACCAACTGCACGACGATCATACCATGTTCAAGGTCCGCGTCATTCCCTGCCTCGACGTCAAGGACGGCCGTGTCGTCAAGGGCGTCAACTTCGTCGATCTGGTCGATGCCGGCGATCCGGTCCAGGCGGCGATCGCCTACGATGCCGCCGGCGCCGACGAATTGTGCTTCCTCGACATCACGGCGAGCCACGAGAACCGCGGCACCATTCTCGACGTGGTGCGGCGCACCGCCGAGGCGTGCTTCATGCCGCTGACCGTGGGCGGCGGCGTGCGCACCGTCGACGACATCCGGGCGCTCTTGCAGTCGGGCGCCGACAAGGTGTCGATCAACACGGCGGCGGTGAACAATCGCCGGTTCGTCGCCGAAGCGGCGGAGAAGTTCGGCAACCAGTGCATCGTGGTGGCGATCGACGCCAAGCGCGTGGCGGGGCCGGGCACGGCGGCGCCGTCCGCGCCGGACCGGTGGGAGATCTTCACCCATGGCGGCCGCACGCCGACCGGGATCGACGCGGTCCTGTACGCGAAAGAGGTGGTGGCGCTCGGCGCCGGCGAGATCCTGCTCACCTCGATGGACCGCGACGGCACCAAGTCGGGCTTCGACATCGCGCTGACCCGTGCCATCGCCGACGCCGTGCCGGTGCCGGTGATCGCCTCGGGCGGGGTCGGCACCCTCGATCACCTGGTCGAGGGCATCCGCGACGGCCACGCGACCGCGGTGCTGGCCGCCTCGATCTTCCACTTCGGCACGTTCACGATCCGGCAGGCCAAGGCCCACATGGCCGCGGCCGGCCTGCCGATGCGCCTCGATCCCTGAAAATATTCGCGAATTTCTCTTCCCACGGACCTGACGACCATGAGCGCCTTCACGCTGCACGACCTCGAGGCCATCATCGCGTCGCGCGCCGCGGCGAGCGCCGAGACCTCCTACACGAAGAAGCTGCTCGACAAGGGCGCCGCCCATTGCGCCAAGAAGATGGGCGAGGAGGCGATCGAAGTGGTGCTGGCCGGCGCAGGGGAGACCCGCGATCGCGTCGTCGCCGAGGCGGCCGATCTCCTGTACCATCTGCTGGTCCTGTTGAAGGCCCGAGACATTTCGATCTCCGAGGTCGAGGCCCTGCTGAAATCCCGTACGGCGCAATCCGGACTCGACGAGAAGGCCTCACGGAAGGATGCCTGACCCGATGGATCAGCTCGTCGTTCCCCGCTCCGACACGCAGCTCTCGCCCTACCGGGTGTTCTCCCGCGACGAGTGGGCGGCGCTGCGCGAGGACACGCCGATGACGCTGGAGCCGGCCGAGGTGATCCGGCTGCGCTCGGTGCACGACCGGCTCGACATCGCCGAGATCGAGGAGATCTATCTCCCGCTCTCCCGCCTCCTGTCCCTCTACGTCGCCGCGACCCAGAAGCTGTTCCGGGCGCAGCAACGCTTCCTCAATACGGTCGACGCCAAGGTGCCCTATGTGATCGGCGTCGCCGGGTCGGTGGCGGCCGGCAAGTCGACCACGGCGCGCGTCCTGCAGGCGCTGCTGGCGCGCTGGACCAACGTGCCGAAGGTCGATCTCGTCACCACCGACGGCTTCCTGTTTCCAAACGCGGTGCTGCAGCAGGAAGGCCTGATGGACAAGAAGGGCTTTCCGGAGAGCTACGACCTGCCGGGGCTCTTGCGCTTCCTCTCGCACATCAAGGCCGGCCGCCGGCCGGTGCGGGCACCCGTCTACTCGCATCTCGTCTACGACGTGGTGCCCAACGAGTGGATCGAAATCGACCGCCCCGACATCCTGATCGTCGAGGGCGTCAACGTGCTGCAGACCGGCCGCCCGCCCAAGGACGGCAAGGCGATCCCGTTCGTCTCCGACTTCTTCGACTTCTCCGTCTACATCGACGCCGACGAGGACGTGCTGCACCACTGGTACGTGAAGCGGTTCCTCGCCCTGCGCTCGACCGCGTTCCGCGACCCGAAGTCCTACTTCCGGCGCTACTCGCAGCTCACCGACGACGAGGCGGTCGCCATGGCGACCGACATCTGGACGCGCATCAATCTGGTCAATCTGCAGGAGAACATCCTGCCGACCCGCCAGCGCGCCGACCTGATTCTGAAGAAGAGCGAGACGCACCGCATCGCCGAGGTCGCGCTGCGGCGGCTGTGAGGTTGTCGGGTTGCTCGGCGAACTCTGAGGCTGGTGCGTGCCGCCCTGTTCTTCTCGCCGCGAGGCTGAGGAGATCTCTCTCGGGTTGCGGTACATTTTTCCTCTTGCTTGCGCTGCGAGCGGATCAAAAGCATTGGCTGTCATCGAAATGCAACCGAGACGGGCATAATAGAGGTTGCTCGATTCGGTGGGATGGGTGGCACCGATGGCAAATTGCCTTCTTCCCTTTCAAGAGGGTCGTTTCGATTACAATGAATGCTTTTTCGGGATTGGAGGGTTTCTAACCCCCGAGTCGAACGAAGAAAAGCATATGATGAGCCTTTACCTGCAAGTGCTCACTGAAGAGATGGCGAAACGAGGCGTTTTATTCGGAGGTGATAAGCCCCTCCGTTGGCTAGAGCCGGGCATCGGCGACGGATCGTCTACGGCGAAGTTCATAAAAGCGATGTCTATGTTCCATAGCGCAGGGTTCATCATCCATGGCTCTGACTATCAACTGAATTCGATCGAGCGGGCTCGTATCAATCTAACCGCTCTTCAGGGGACAAATATCCGGATTGGAGAGTTGAGTGTACGGGATGCCTTTTCTGGCGAGCCACTGGCGTCGGAAAAATGCGATTGCGCTATGCTGTCGCATTTTATCTATCACCTAAAAAGCCAGCTCGACGGCAGACGCTTCACTGCATTGGAAATGGATTTGGCATTGCGGCGCCTTATTGGTGCGGTAATGGATTCGCTTAATGGAGGTGGGGTGGCATTCGCTTTCCATGAGGGTGCCGCTTCGGACATGTTTGGAAAACTCGGCGTCGAATATGGTTCGGCGATGAATGATGCGCCGGACCGAATCCGCAAAGCTGCCGACGCGATCGGAAAGCCAACAATAAGCATGATGCTGGAATCTAATTTGTACTTTCCGGATCTGACTCAAGAAGTGTTATTTAACTTGAAGTCAATTGATAATTGGCGAGGCCATTCGGAAGGCACGCCGGAAGCCAGTTGGATAAAGAAGTTTCTCTTTGCCTTGCACAACACGCGGAACGAAAGTCAGTCCGGCGAACCCGTCAAGGAGGGAGGTGTTCGAGACCTGGACAAGCTCCCATCGACCCGAGGGAATCCGTCGCGGATGGGCGATGCGATTGACCGTCTCGTGGAATTGTTTACTCGCGATGAGTACGGGCCGCATATCGTCATTCGCTCCGAGATGCAAGTGATTCTGAACGATCAAGCGTATGCCGACGTTGTCGGGGCAGCCTTTGTCGAGGTCGAAAAACGACTCCCGGACATTCGCCGCGCCGCCCGGTCCGCAATGCTTGCTGCGAGATTGTGCAAAACCCATTTATCCGGGTAAGATTCATGCTGAGATTATATATCCGCACCCTTAACGGACTAACATCGAACGCTTGGCAATTGTTCGCTCGGTTGTTGCCAGGCAACGAATCAATCGATTCAAAATTCGAGGCGCTGAGATCAGGAAAACTCAAGCAACAGACAACTATCGACGAAATATATAAGCTTCTTAATATCCTTGATTCAAAAGCCTCTGCGCTGATGCGGTATAATGGCATCATACTAGCGGTTATAACATTTTCGACTCACGCGGGACAGCCGTTCAGCAAGCTCGTTTATGCAATCGTATTCTTAACCCTGGCCTCGATCTTTTCGTGCTTGATGGTGGTTGGTGTCTTCTGGAACCTGCTGAGCTACATCGAGCCCGCCAAATTCACCGACGACGCGGCACCGATTGAAGGTTCTGGAGATTTGACTAAGGAAGCCAATTCGTTGAGAAAGCTCCTTTTGTTGCGCGAGACTGCCTATCAAACCGCGTGGTGGTCCGCGCTGTTGGTGTCTCTTTTGCTAGCGGTATATTTTATTCGGAACTGGGATCCGTGGACGTTGCCGTCATAAGCAACTTTCCGGAGGGCGAGCACTAGCTGCGCACCCATATATAGTCGTCTACAAATTTGAGACACGAGCCGTCGGCTTTCGGTATGCAGCCTCGCTCAGTGCGTGGTCGCAACATCTCGTCATGCGGCTAAGGCTCTATTCAGCCTGGGTTACTTTCCCAGCACGCTTTCAGGACGAGTCGGAACGCGTGAACGCCGGCTTCACGCCGCGTGGCGTTCGGCGCCGGCGCCGAAGTGGCCGATGTAGCGGGTGTTGATCAGGCTCACCGGCAGGATCACCAGGATGTCGGTGGTGCCGAACTGGTGGTCGATCACGGCGCCGTCGCCGATCACGGCGCCGAGCCGCAGATAGCCCTTCACCAGCGGCGGCAGCGCGTGCAGGGCGGCCTTGGGATCGACGCTCTCCTTCGCCATGCGGTCGAGCGACACGTAGCGGCTCGCCAGCGCGCGGGCCCGCCATGCCTCGGGGGCGGATGCATGGTGATGCAGGAACGACAGCGGCAGCGCGAGCGCGTTCGGGTCGGTGCCCTCCAGGCTGGCGCAGCCCAGCATGACGTCGACCTTGTGGCGCAGCACATAGGTCCAGATGCCGTGCCAGAGGAGCTCGACGGTGCGCTTGTTGCGATAGGGCGGCAGCACGCAGGAACGGCCGAGCTCGAGGAACTTCAGGCCGCGGTGTCGCGCGATCAGCGGCGCGATGTCGAACTCGGCGGCCGTGTAGAAGCCGCCGCGGCGCTCGGCGATCTCCTGGCGCAGCAGCCGATAGGTGCCGACGACCGCCGGTCCGTGGCGGGTCGGCTTGTCGTGATCGAGCACCAGGAGATGATCACACAGCGCGTCGTAGGGATCGACGTCGCGTCGCGCCAGCATCGTCTTGGCGTCGGCGACCGCCGACATCTCCTGATAGAACACGTCGAAGCGCAGGCGCTGGGCGCGGCGGATCTCGGCGGCCCGGTGGGCGAGCCGCACCTCGAGCGAGCCGATGCGGCCGAGCGTCTCGTCGCTGCGGGTCAGGCGCGGATCGGAGACGCGCAGGCCGCCATAGGCCTTGAGCGCCGCGAGCTTGGGAACACCGGCACCGGGGCGCGGAAATCCGACACGACCGAACAGGCGCTTCGGAGGGATTTCGCGCATGGGAAAAGGCATCGACGGCTCCCGGACACGGAGGCTCGGCCCGGGCGACCGCCACGAGTCGCGGCTCCCAGCCGATCGTCGTGAATAAGCTGCCGCGACCACGGTTTTGTGACACGGACGCGTTCAATGCGACAGTTGTACACCGTGCGGCTGCGGGGTGACAGCGTCACGGGAGCGACATGATTTCGCGACGTGATCAGACCGGCGGCGCGCCGAATGCCGTGCCGCCGCGCCGCCGGCGCGCGCCGGGCCGATCAGGCGGCCCGCACGGCGCCCTTCGGGCCGGCGGCGAGCAGCGCCTCCAGCCGGTCGCGCTCGAGCGGCTTGACCAGCACGGCGTCGAGCCCGGCCGCCTCGTAGGTCGCGGGATCGGCCGGCGAGGCGTCGGCCGTGAGCGCCGCGATCAGGGCCGGAGAACGACCCTGCTCGGCCTCGTGGGCGCGGATCTGCCGCGTCGCCGCGAGGCCGTCGACGCCGGGCATGTGCAGGTCCATCAGAATCACGTCGAAGGCGCGTCCGCCGTGCGCCGCCTCCCGCCACGCCGCGACGGCGGCGAGGCCGTCGCCCGCGACGGTGACGCGATGGCCGAGCCGTTCCAGCAGGGCGCGGACCAGCAGCGCATTGATAGGATTGTCCTCGGCGACCAGCACGGTGCGCGACGATCCACGAGCGACGGCATCGGCCCGCGGCGCGTCCGGCGTCGGCGCCGGCGCCGACGCCGGCGTTGCGTCGGGGGCCGCGTCGGCGGCGTCCGCCGCGGCGGCTGCGGCGCCGAGTCGCACGGCCAGCGAGGCGGCCCGCACCGGCTTGATCAGATAGTCGGTGAAGCCGGCCGCCTCGAAGCCGGGCAGCTCGCCGCGCTCGGTCGGCCGCAGCATCACCAGGCGCCGTGACGCGGCGCGCAGCTCGGGGACGAGGGCGGCGGCCGCCGCCGTTCCGATGCCGCGGTCGACCAGGACGGCGTCGCAGCCCTCGCGAGCGAGAGCCACCGCAGCCTCGGCCGGTGCGGCCAGGGCCGTGCGGGCGCCCCAGGCATCGAGCTGGCGGACCAGGGCCGCCACGGCGCGCGGGTCGGCGGTGACGACCAGCACGCCGCGTCCGGACAGGTCGGGCGACCTGGTCGTCGGGGCCGCACCGCCGGCCGCCGGCAGGGGCAGCGTCACCCGGAAGGTCGCGCCGGCGCCCGGTGCGCTGTCGACCGTGACGGTGCCGTCGAGTCGCGCGACGAGGCGGCGCGTGATGGCGAGGCCGAGCCCGGTGCCGCCGAAGCGGCGGTCCGCTCCGTCATCGGCCTGCTCGAACTCGCCGAAGATGCGCTCCTGAGCGTCGGAAGCGATGCCGATGCCGGTATCCTGCACCGAGACGGTGACGGTCCCGGGCGCCGCGCCCGGCGCGGCCGTCACCGTGACGCTGCCGGCCGGCGTGAACTTCACGGCGTTGCCGACGAGGTTGAGCAGCACCTGGCGCAGCCGCGCGTCGTCACCGACCACCACGGCCGGCACGGCCGGGTCGACGAAGGCGGCGATCTCGACGCCCTTGTCGTGCGCCCGCGGGGCGACCAGCTCGACCACCGACTCGACCAGTGCGACCAGACCGAACGGCCGGGCCGTCACGGTGATGCGGCCCGACTCGATCTTGGCGAAGTCGAGAATGTCCTCGATCAGGACCATGAGGGCGCGGCCCGACGTCCTCACCGCGTCCACATAGGTGGCCTGGGCCGGCGTGAGCGGGGTGTCGCGCAGCAGCTCGGACATCCCGAGAATGCCGTTCAGAGGCGTGCGGATCTCGTGCGAGACGGTGGCGAGGAAGCGGTTCTTGGCGCGGCCCGCTGCCTCGGCCTCCTGGCGCACGACGGCAAGGGCGCGTCGCGCCCGGGTCTCGGCGTCGATCAGCTCCCATTCGCGGTCGGCGAGCGCCTCGATGCGGTCGTCGCGTCGCGCGATTGCGCGGCGCAGCCGGGCGTCGTCGTGCAGGAAGAGGGCGAGCGCCGCGGCGGCGGCGAGCGCCGATGCGATGACGAGGCCGGCGACGAGGCGCGGCTCCGGGGCCGCGGGGGCCCGGAGCAGGACGAGGCCGACCAGGACGCCGAGCAGGATCGACGTCGTGCCGAGGATCAGGGCGGCGGGGCGGACGGATCGTTCGAGCCTGTCGTGCATCGGCGCCTTCGTTCCCGGCCCGCCGTCGCGCCGTCTCGAGCGGCGCGCCCGGGGCCGGATCCCGGCAGCGGCCGTGCTTCGGGATAGCACCGGAATCTTGCTGATCTGTTGTCGTGCCGGGCCCGCGTCGGGCCGGGCCCGCGCCAGCGGGTCTCGGCCTCCGTGCTCGGCATGCTCGGCGTGCTTGGGGCGGCGATGCGCCGTCAGGCCGCGGCGGCGAGGGCGACCAGATGCGTGCGGGCGTGCGCGAGAGCGGTGTCGAGCCGCGCGATCTGGACCCGATAGTCTTCGGCCGAGATGGTCGCGGCGGCCCTCTCGAGCTCCGCCGCCAGGGCCGCCACCGCGGCCGCGCCCATGGTGGCGGCCGCGCCCTTGAGGGTGTGCGCCTCGACCGCGATGGTGTCGCGGGCGAGCTCGGGGAACAGGTCGCTCATCCGCGCGAGCCGCGCGTCCGACTCGCGCAGGAACACTTCGACGGCGAGCGCGAGCCCGTCCTCGCCGATCTCCTCGGCCAGCATCGCGAGCATGGCGCCGTCGATGGCCTGGTCGGGATCGCCTCCGCTCGCCGGGCCGCCCGCTGGCCGGGCCGGGCCGTCGCCCGGACCCGTGCCCGCCTGCGGCATCGTCGGCAGCGGAACCGCGCCGTCGGCCACCCGAGGCTCGGCCACCCGAGGCTCCACCCCGCGCTGCTCGACGACGTCGAGCAGCGCCTCGATCAGGGCCTGCTTGCGCAGCGGCTTGGCGACGAAGCCGGTCATGCCGGCGGCACGGCAGATCTTGATGTCCTCGGGATAGGCGTTGGCCGTGATGGCGACGATCGGCACGCCGTCGTTCGGGCCGCCGCGCGCCCTGATCGTCTGCGTCGCCTCGAGCCCGTCCATCTGGGGCATCCGCACGTCCATCAGAACGGCGTCGTAGCGGGTCTCCGCGACCGCCGCCACGGCTTCGGCGCCGTCGCCGACGAGCCGCGGCACGATGCCGAACTCCTTGAGCATCTTCACGGCGACGAGCTGGTTGGTCGGATTGTCCTCGGCGATCAAGAGGCGCAACGGCCGACCGAGCGCCGCGAGCCTCTCCCGGAAGGCGGCCAGGATCCAGGCGTCGTCGCCGCGCGGCTCGCCGACGAACGAGTCGGACCAGGCGAGGGCCAGGCGGACCCGGAACGTGGTGCCGACGCCCTCGGCCGACTCGACCCCGATGGTGCCGCCCATCTGGTCGACGATGTGCTTGCAGATGGCGAGCCCGAGCCCGGTGCCGCCGAAGCGGCGGTTGATCGACGGGTCCGCCTGGGTGAACTTGTCGAACAGGAACGGAATGCGGTCGGCCGCGATGCCCATGCCGGTGTCGGCGACGATCCATTCGATCTCGGCCCGCTCCGCGTCGCAGCCGAGGCGGCGCACGGCGACGCGGATCTCGCCCCGGCACGTGAACTTCACGGCGTTGGACAACAGGTTCAGCAGCACCTGGCGGAGCCGCCCGGCGTCGCCGATCAGGGCCGCCGGCAGGTCGGGCGCGATCGCGGTGTGGATGACGAGGCCGCGATCGGCGGCGCGCTTGCCGACGATGCTGACGGCGTTGTCCACCAGGGCCGCCGGCGAGAACGGAATCGCCTCGAATTCGAGCTTGCCGGCCTCGAGCTTGGAGAAGTCGAGGATATCGTTGAGGATGCGCAGGAGATTGTCGCCGGCGTCGTGCAGCGCGGTGACGCAGACGCGCTGCTCGGCGTCGAGGTCGCTCTCCATCAGCGTCGCGGCGAGCCCGAGCAGGGCGTTCATGGGCGTTCTGATCTCGTGGCTCATGGTGGCCAGGAAATCCGACTTCGCCCGGTTGGCCGCCTCGGCCGCCTTCTCGCGCTCGCGCATCAGCTCCGCCTCGGCGCGGGCGCGGGCGTTCTCGGCCGCCATCTGATCGGTACGGGCCTTCACGGCGCGAGTCTGCTCGTTCCACCACAGCGCGATCGACAGCGCTGCGACGATGACGATCACGGCGCCGATCACCGAGAGGAACACCGACAGCCGCACCACCGCGTGCCAGCCGGCCAGCGCGTGGTTCTTCGTGGTGGTGGCGACCATCACCAGCGGATAGCTCTTCAGGGGCCGCACCGCGACGACCCGCTCCTGGCCGTCGAGCGGACTGACGAGGTGCTCCGTGTAGGCGCGCTCGCCGCCGTCGCGGATCGCGAAGGACTTGCCGATCAGCGGCACGCGAGGATGGCGCATCAGCAGGACGCCCTCGCGGGTCATCAGCGCGATCGAGTCGTGCTCGGACAGCGACACGGCGCGATAGAGCTGCTCGAAATGGTCGAGCGACAGGGTCGCCGACATGATGCCCATGAAGCTGCCGTCGTAGGCGTCGAGCCGTCGGTGCAGGCCGACCAGCCATTCGCCGGTGACGCGGCTCTGCACCGGAGCCCCGATGATCGAGTGCGGGAGGCGCTCGGTCTGCAGACGCAGGAAATGCTCGCGGTCGGCGATCGACAGAGCCGGGGTCGGCCAGAAGCGCGAGAAGTTGACCAGCGCGCCGCTGCTGTCGAACAGCGACAGCGCCTCGAGCTGCGGCACCACGGTCGCCTTGGCGCGCAGGATCGTGTGGGTCGACAGGCCCGACAGCCGCCGGCCGAACTCGGCCCGGTCGTTCGACACCGCGTCGGGAACGTGCTCGAGCAGCGCGCTGAGGGTCAGATCGACGGATTGCAGCGCGCGGTCGGCCTGCTCGGCCATGATGGCGCTGCGCTGGGTGAGCGACTGCTCGGCGGCGGCGAGCGCGCTTTCGCGCAGATTGCCGAGCACCAGCGCGTTCATCCCGACGATGGTCGCGATCATGAACACGGCGCCGGCGATCAGGCCGGCGAAGGGCCGCGAGATCTTGACCGGGCCGCCGCCGCCGCTGCGCGTGGCGGCCCGGCCGCTTGCAGGACCGGGGGGGCCGCCCGGCGGGGTCACGTCGACCAGCCGGCCGGCGCGAGACCGACGGCGTCGCGCTGGCGAATCTCCAGCAGGATGGCGCGGAGCTGGGCGAGATCGACGGGCTTCGGGAGCGTGCGGCAGACGTTCAGGCTGAGCAGGTTCGCCATCGCCGCGGTCTCGCGCCGGATCGTCTCGTTGGAGCTCGACACGATGACGATCGGGGTCTTCAGATCCAGGGCGGCGACGGCGTGCAGCACCTCGGCGCCGCCGTGGCAGCCGAGTGTGAGATCGAGGCTGATCAGCGTGAAGGTGTGCCGCTCCAGCAGGGCGACGGCCTGCTCGTAGGACGCGGCGTCGACGACGTGATAGCCGGCCCGCTGCGCCACCCGGCCGATGATCATCCGGTGGACGGTGTCGTCGTCGATGACGAGGAGCGACGGCATCGGCGGTCCGCCGGCCGTGCCGGGCTCGGTTTCGGCCTGCGCTGAGTTCGGCTCGCTGCGGTCCGGCATCCTGCGTCCCCGACGTCTTGCCTCGTCGCCCATCGTGGCAAGGAAGCGGAAAGATTCGATTAAACCAGGGGTGGCGGTCAATACGCCCGTCACAGCCCGAACAGGCGAGGAATCGATCTAGCCTGAACCGGCGAGGGCGCCGCGCGAAGGGACGGGGTCGCGTCGTCGCGCCGGCGCGCCTCGCCGGAGGACAGCGGACGGGCAAAAACGCTCAGGCGGCGCGGCGCACCTCGTCGACGCGCGTCCGATAGGCGAGCGCCTCGGCGACGTGGACGCGGCCGACCCGCTCGGCCCCGGCGAGGTCGGCGAGCGTGCGGGCGACCCGCAGCACCCGGTGATAGCCGCGCGCCGACAGCCGCATCGCGTCGGCGGCCTCGCGGATCAGCGCGAGCCCGGCCTTGTCGGGGGTCGCGACCTCCTCCAGGAGGCCGCCCTGTGCCTGCGCGTTGGTGCGCACATGCGGAAAGCCGAGCGCCTCGTAGCGCTGCGCCTGCAGCTCGCGCGCCAGCGCCACCCGGGCCGCGACCGCGGCGCTGCCTTCGGTGGCCGGGGGCAGCGCAAGGTCGGCGGCGCTCACCGCCGGGATATCGACATGCAGATCGATGCGGTCGAGCAGCGGGCCGGAAAGGCGGCCCTGATACTCGGCCGTGCAGCGCGCGATCGGCCCCCGCCGGCAGGCGAAGCCGGGCTCTCCGGCGCGGCCGCATTTGCACGGGTTCATGGCGGCGACCAGCATGAAGCGGGCCGGATAGGTGACCCGGTGATTGACCCGGGCGATCGCCACCTCGCCGGTCTCCAGCGGCTGGCGCAGCGATTCGAGCACCCGCGGCTCGAACTCCGGCAGCTCGTCGAGGAACAGGACGCCGTTGTGGGCGAGCGAGATCTCGCCGGGCCGTGCCTTCAGGCCACCGCCGACCAGGGCCGGCATCGAGGCGGAGTGGTGCGGGCTGCGGAACGGCCGTCGGTCGCTGAGCGCTCCGTCGCGGATCTCGCCCGCGACCGAGGCGATCATCGACACCTCCAGGAGCTCGACCGGCGACAGCGGCGGCAGGATCGACGGCAGCCGCGCGGCGAGCATCGACTTGCCGGCCCCCGGCGGGCCGATCATCAGCATGTTGTGGCCGCCGGCCGCGGCGATCTCGAGGGCCCGCTTGGCGTTCTCCTGGCCCTTGATGTCGGCGAGGTCGGGGAGCGCGGCCGCCGCCGCGCGAATCCGCGGCTGCGGCCGCGTGAGCACCTGCGTGCCCTTGAAGTGATTGGCCAACTGGATCAGCGAGCCGGCCGCGACGATCGTCATGTCGGGACTCGCCCAGGCGGCCTCCGGGCCGCAGGCGGCCGGGCAGATCAGCGCGTCGCCGCGCGCGTTGGCGGCGATCGCGGTCGGCAGCACGCCGGCGACCGCGGCGATCGAGCCGTCGAGCCCGAGCTCGCCCAGCACCGTGTAGCCGTCGAGCGCGTCGGGCGGGATCGCCCCGATGGCACCCATCAGGCCGAGCGCGATCGGGAGATCGTAATGGCTGCCCTCCTTGGGCAGGTCGGCCGGGGCGAGGTTGACGGTGATGCGCCGCGCCGGCAGCGCGAGCCCCGACGCGACCAGCGCCGCCCGCACCCTTTCGCGCGCCTCCGAGACGGCCTTGTCGGGCAGGCCGACCACGTTGAAGGCCGGCAAGCCAGGGGCGACCTGAACCTGGACGTCGACGGCCCGCGCCTCGATGCCCTCGAACGCCACGGTCGTCACCCGCTGCACCATGCCACCGCCCCCGAACTCGGAATGCCCGCCAGGGTAGCAGGGTGTCGTCGGTGCGGCAAGAACAATTAGGGAACAGCGCGGGAGGGCGACCGGCGGCGCCCCGCCGGTCAGTTCAGCCCGGAGCGCGGATAGACGAAGGCGAGGAGCGTCAGCAGGGACGAGCCGAGCACCGCGCCGGCGGGGAGCGGATTGCTGGCGACGACGTTGAAGAGGGTGAGGCCGAGGTCGTGCATCGGAAAGCCGTCATTGGCGCGGGTGGGCCGGCCGGAGGCCGGATCGTCGAGCGCGTGCGGGGTCCGATCGAACAACCAGGCGACGTCGTGTGCTCGTCCAGGAGCCCCTGTCTACATCAAGGATGTCGCCGAACCGTGAATCGCGCCGGCATGGCCGTCCTGCGGCGGCCGCCATGCGTTTCGGGGAGGGCTCGATGAGCAGAGGCGGTGCCGCGGGGGCTTCCGCCCGAGGTGGATCCACGGGTCGGACGCCTACCGCCGCCGCTCGGCCATCAGGGCGCGGTAGAGGGTGGCGTAGCGCCGGGCGGAGCGGCGCCAGGAGACGTCGGCCCGCATGGCGTTGCGCTGGACGCGGCGCCAGACCTTGCCGTTGCGCCACAGCGCGGTGGCGCGCAGGACCGCCGCCTCCAGCATGCCGATGGTCGGGCGGAACTGGATGCCGGTGCCGACTCCCTCGGCGATCGCCATGTCGTTGCAGTCGATCACGGTGTCGACGAGCCCACCGACATGGCTGACCACCGGCACGGTCCCGTAGCGCAGCGCGCACATCTGCGACAGCCCGCACGGCTCGAAGCGCGACGGCATCAGGAGGGCGTCGGCGCCGGCCTGGATCAGATGAGCGAGCGCCTCGTCGTAGCCGATCACGCAGGCGACGCGGCCCGGATGGATGCGGGCGGCGTCCAAGAACGCCTGCTGCAGGTTGCGCTCGCCGGAGCCGAGCACGACGAGCTGCGAGCCGGTGGCGAGCAGCGTCGGCAGCACCTCGACCAGCATGTCGAGGCCCTTCTGCCAGGTCAGCCGGCTGACCACGCCGAACAAGAGCGCGTCGTCGGTGGCGAGCCCCATGCGCTTCTTCAGCTCCGCCTTGTTGGCGATGCGCGGCGCGATTCGACGGGCGTCGAAGGTGGCGGCGATCAGCGGATCGCGGCCCGGATTCCACACCGTGTCGTCGATGCCGTTGAGGATGCCGGAGAGCCGCTCGGTGCGGCCGCGCAGGAGCCCGTCGAGGCCCATGCCGAACTCGCGGGTGCGGATCTCGGCCGCGTAGGTCGGCGACACCGTGGTGATCCAGTCCGAGAGCGCGAGGCCGGCCTTGAGGAAGCCGATCTCGCCGTGGAACTCGACCCCGTCGATCGAGAACGCCGGCGGCGGCAGCGCCAGGGCGGACAGGAGCGACGCCGGGAACAGGCCCTGGAAGGCGAGGTTGTGCACCGTCATCACGGTGCGGGGCCGGCGCTCGAACCGGTAGCGCAGATAGGCGGCCGAAAGCCCCGCCTGCCAGTCGTGGGCGTGCAGCACGTCCGGCCGGAAGGCCGGCACCTCGCCGGCGCCGAGTCGCGCCGCCATCAGGCCGAGCGCGCCGAACCGGATCGCGTTGTCGGGCCAGTCGCGGCCGTCCGCCGCCATGTAGGGATTGCCGGGCCGGTCGTAGAGATGCGGCGCGTCGATGACGATCAGCTCGAGCTGCCTGGCGCGGCCGTGCAGGAGGCGGGCCGGGCCGCCGAACAGGTCGTCGACGGCGAGGATCGGGCTCACGTCGCGCAGCGCCGCCATCACGTCCGGATAGCCGGGGATCAGCGTGACGGTGCGGACGTTCTCGGGGGCGAGCGCCGCCGGCAGTGCGCCGGCGACGTCGGCGAGACCCCCGGTCTTCACGAAGGGGAAAATCTCGGAGACGACGGACAGGACGTGGATCGGCGTCGCTGCGATCACAACCGATCGATCATCTGCTGGGTGATGAGACAGATGCCGTCCTCGGTGCGACGGAACCTGTCGGCGTCGAGCTCGGGATCTTCGCCGACGACGAGCTTGGGCGGGATCACGGTGCCCTTGTCGATCACGACGTTGCGCAGCCGCGCCCCGCGCCCGATGTCGACCTGCGGGAGGATCACCGAGTTCTCGACGAAGGCATAGGAGTGCACGCGCGCTCCGGTGCCGACCAGCGAGCGCCGGATCGAGGCGCCCGAGATGATGCAGCCCCCGGCGACCAGCGAGGCGATCGCGGTGCCGCGGCGGCCCTGCTCGTCGTGCACGAACTTGGCCGGCGGCGTGATCTCGGCATAGGTCCAGATCGGCCAGTTGTGGTCGAACAGGTCGAGCTGCGGCACCACGGCGGTGAGGTCGATGTTCGCTTCCCAGTAGGCCCCGATGGTGCCGACGTCGCGCCAGTAGACGGCCGTCTCCTCGCGCGAGCGCACGCAGGAGCGCGAGAACGGATGCGCCACCGCCTTTCCGTACTTGACCAGATACGGGACGATGTCTTTGCCGAAGTCGTGCGTCGAGTGCGGATCCTGGGCGTCGCGGCGCACCTGGTCGATCAGGAACTTGGTGTTGAAGACGTAGATGCCCATGCTGGCCAGCGCCAGCTCCGGGTTGCCCGGCATGTGCGGCGGCTTCGGCGGCTTCTCGACGAAGTCGACGACGACGTCGTTCTCGTCGACGTGCAGGACGCCGAAATGGACCGCCTGCTTGAGCGGCACCTCGATGGTCGCGATGGTGATGTCGGCCTTCTGCTCCACGTGCTGCTGGAGCATCGGCTCGTAGTCCATCTTGTAGATGTGGTCGCCGGCGAGCAGGACGATGAACTCGGGATTGTAGCTCTCGATGATGTCGAGGTTCTGGTAGACGGCGTCAGCCGTGCCGGCATACCAGCTGGCGCCGGCGATGCGCTGGCTCGCCGGCAGGATGTCGAAGCTCTCGTTTCGCTCGGGGCGGAAGAAGTTCCAGCCGCGCTGCATGTGGCGGATCAGGCTGTGCGCCTTGTACTGGGTCGCCACCGCGATGCGGCGGATGCCCGAGTTGAGCGCGTTGGACAACGTGAAGTCGATGATCCGGGACTTGCCGCCGAAATAGACCGCCGGCTTGGCGCGGTTGTCGCACAGCTCGTGCAGCCGGCTGCCGCGGCCGCCGGCCAGCACATAGGCCATGGCGGAACGGGCGAACGGCCCCGGCGTGGAATGTACAATCGGCACGGAATTGCCTCGTTCAGGTTGCGAAACGCATCGTCGAAATCTCCCGGCCGGGTCGCCCGCGCAGGACCGGCCCGCGCGGCGCCTCCGGTATCACGTGACCGACGCCGGCAGGGCCGGCGCATCCGGCTAGGAGCGCAGATAGGCCTCCGTCGAGTAGCGCCGCATCATGCGGGCCGAGTTGAACACCGCACCGATCTTGGCGATCGTCTGCTGCATCATCCAGATCCACCGCGCCCGATCGTCGTGATAGAGCGGCAGCACGGTCGATTCGAGCTTGTCGTACATGGCGGCGGCGTGCGCCTCGGGCGACGGGTCGCTGCCGTCGCTACCGATCGCCCAGCCGGTCACGCCTTCCTCCCAGCCCTCGAGCCACCATCCGTCCAGCACGCTGAAGTTCAGGACGCCGTTGAACGCCGCCTTCATGCCGCTCGTCCCCGACGCCTCGAGCGGGGGCACCGGATTGTTCAGCCATACGTCGCAGCCGGAGACGAGCTTCATGGCGATGGCGATGCTGTAGTTTGGCAGGAACGCCATCGGAATGTCTTTGATCGATCTCATGTGCTGGTGGATCGCCCGGATGCGCGCCTTGCCTTCGAAGTCGCGCGGATGGGCCTTGCCGGCCATCACCACCTGGAACCGGCGCCCACCGGCGATCGCCTTGAGCCGTTCCACGTCGTGGAACAGGAGGTCGGGCCGCTTGTAGCCGGTCATCCGGCGGGCGAAGCCGATCAGCGGCACGTCGGGGTCCATCTCGACCCCGGTGGTCGTCCGCACGTGCTCGATCAGCTCGCGCTTGGCGCGCTGGTGGGCGTCCCACAGGGCGTCGGGCGGCACCTGGTCGGCCTTGAGAAGATCTTCGAGCTCGTAGGCCCAGTGCGGCGCGATCGGCTTGAACAGGTCGGCGATCGCCGGATGCATCCACATCGGCACGTGCGCGCCGTTGGTGACGGTGCGGATCTTGTAGGCCGGGAACATCTTCTGCGCCGTCTCGGCGTGCCGCCGGGCGACGCCGTTGGCGTAGCGCGACAGGTTGAGCGCGAGCTGCGTCATGTTGAGATGGTCCGGACCGGCGAGCAGCTTGAGCTGATCGATCTCGATCAGGTCGCCGACGATCGCCTGCACGTCCTCGTAGGAGAACCGGTCGTGGCCGGCCTCGACGGGCGTGTGGGTGGTGAACACGCACTTCTCGCGCACCGCGTGGACGTCGTAGCTGAACGGCTCGGGGATCCCGGGAATGCGGTTGATGCGGTGCTGGTCGAGCAGGGCCAGCGACAGGAACGCCGCGTGGCCTTCGTTGAGATGATAGGTGTCGATGGTGAAGCCGAGCGCGCGCAGCACCCGCACGCCGCCGATGCCGAGCACCACCTCCTGCTTGATGCGATCCTTCTCGTCGCCGAAATACAGCCGGTTGGTGATGATGCGGTCGCGCGGGTCGTTCTCCGGCACGTTGGTGTCGAGCAGCAGCACCGGGATTTGGAAGCCGCGCGGCGACTTGAGGTCGTAGAGCCAGGGCCGGATCCACACCTGCCGGCCTTCGATCGCGACCGCCACCATGGCGCCGATCGGGGTCGCCCAGTCCTCCGGGTTCCAGGGATCGGGACCGTCGATCTGGTTGCCCTCGGCGTCGATCTCCTGCTTGATCGAGCCTTCGCGCGAGGCCAGCGTCACGAACACCATCGGCAGGTCGAGGTCGGCGGCGGAGCGCGCCGCGTCGCCGGCGAGCAGCCCGAGGCCGCCCGAATAGGTGTGCATCTCCTGCCGGATCCCGACCTCCATCGAGAAGTAGGCGATGCGGTTGACGGACAGGTAGCGCGCGACCTCGATCATTGCAGCTCCGCGAGAATGGGCTTCGGAAACGGTCGGATCCGGCCGGAGGCCGGTCGTCACGCGGCGCGCGAGGGCACCGGGCGCGGTCGGATGGGGCGGCGAGCGGGGCTCCGGCAGAGGCCGGGCGTGGACGGCCGCGATTCTCTGGACGATCGAAGCCTGGACGATCGAAGCCTGGACGATCGAAGCATCGCGGATCGAAGCATCGGGTCGGCCCTCTCTCGCGCAGTCGCCATGGATGCGCTGCACCCAAGAGTCGGCGTCGCGCGCACCCGGACTCCTTTGTCGCACACTATCGGTCCGCGGCGCAAAGGTCTCTTCGCGGCTGCGCGACCGTGTCGCCGCAGCGCGGTGAGGCGCATCGTCGGGCGACCGTGGGCGATCCCTCCCGCGGCTGTCGGTGCGGTGCAACATCGCGATGCCGGTGACGTGAAAAGAAAAGGGGCGCCGCGGTGCGGCGCCCCTCGATCCGGATCGGCCCGGCGACGGATCAGTCGCGGCCGAGCACCGCGATCGACACCGGCGCGAGGCCGTAACCCATGCCGATCGACCGCGCCGCGGCGGGCGTCAGGTCGATCACCCGGCCGCGCACGAACGGGCCGCGGTCGTTGATGCGGACGACCACCGACTTGCCGGTCCGGCGGTGGGTGACGAGCACCCGCGTCCCGAAGGGAAGATGCTTGTGGGCGGCCGTCATGCCCCCGGCATGTGCGCGCTCCCCGTTGGCGGTCCGACCGCCCGAATAGACCGAAGCAATGCCCGACTGGGTGAAGGCCTCGGCGCGAGTCGAAAAATTCAAGACAGCGAATAGTGCGATCAATACCGCGAGACACCGTACAAAGTTCATCGCCATGCGCTGTATAGTCCCCTTGTTGTTGCGTGAAGGGCCGCCTTTAATCGGGCAAATGTGCGCACAAGATGGCAGCGATGCCGCGCTGCATCACGAAGTATTTCTTAAAATTACAGAGGAGGACTCGGTTGAGTCTGGCCGGCTTGCGACTCGGCGTGCGGCGCCCTCACGTCGTTGCCGGCCGGCGCGGGCGGTCCGCCGCCACGGAGGTCGGGAGCCGCACTGCAAAACGAAAGCGCGCCGCGGCAGGACCGCGGCGCGCCAGACGTCGGACGAGAAACGGGGCGGGCTTACTTTTTCTTTCCGTCCGGCCCGTACTGGATCAGGAAGGCCCAGAGATCGTCCTGCTCCTTGTCGTTCTTGATGCCGGCGAACACCATCTTGGTGCCCGGGATCTTGGCGCGCGGGTCGGCGATGTAGGACTTGAACGTCGCCTTGTCCCAGGTCAGCCCGGAGTTCTTGTTGGCGTCGGAATAGTTGAAGCCCGGGATCTGACCGCTCTTGCGGCCCTCGAGGCCGTTGAGCACCGGACCGACCTTGTTGGTCGCGCCTTCGCCGATGTTGTGGCAGGGGGTGCACTTGCGGAACGACACGGCGCCGGCCGCGACGTCCTGGGCGGCGGCGATCCCGGTCGTGGCCGCCAAGGCGAATGCGATAACGAACGCTCTTGAGATCATTGTGCCTTCTTCCCTCTTGGTTCCAAACGGACGATCGGACGAGCCGGCCGGGTTGCGGGATCCGGCCACACGACGAAGGGCCCGCCAGCAAAAGACCAGAAGCTTGTCGAAAATCAAGCGGCTCTGAAGTCCCGGGTTCCGCTTCGGTCGGCGAAGGTCCAGGGAAGAGCGGCACGGAACCGGGCGGTGTGCGCCCGTTCCGATCGTGACTCCTCCCGCCTCGAGGTCGCATGACCCCCGTCCCGCGTGTCGCTCCCTGTTCCGGCCCGGCTCTGCTGAGCTACGGCTTTCGGCCGTTCTTCCTCGCCGGCGCGCTGTTCGCCGGTCTCGCCGTGCTCGTGTGGATGCCGGTCTACGAGGGCCGCATCGCCATCGACACCGTGTTCGCGCCGGTCGACTGGCACGCCCACGAGCTTCTGTTCGGCTATGTCGCCGCGGCGGTGACGGGATTCCTGCTGACCGCGATCCCCAACTGGACGGGCCGGCTGCCGCTCGCCGGTCCGCCGCTGCTCGTGCTGGTGCTGGTTTGGCTCGCCGGCCGGATCGTCGTCTCGTTCGGCGGGGCGCTCGGCTGGGCCGTGGTGGCCGTGATCGACGTCGCCTTCCTGCTGCTGGTGCTCGCCGCCGCGGGCCGCGAGGTGATCGCCGGCAAGAACTGGCGCAACCTCCGCGTCCTGGTGATCGTCGCGGTGTTCGCCGCCGCCGACGTCGTCGTCCATGTCGAGGCGCAGGTCCGCGGCGAGGCGGTGCTCGGGCGGCGGCTGGCTCTCGCCGCGATCGTCATGCTGATCGTGCTGATCGGCGGCCGCATCGTCCCGAGCTTCACCCGGAACTGGCTGGTGAAGGCCAATCCGGGCCGGCTGCCGGCGCCGTTCGGGCGACTGGACGCGGGGGCGATCGGCCTGTCGGTGCCGGCGCTCGCCGCCTGGCTCGTGGCGCCCGACGGATGGGTCACGGCGGTGCTGCTCGGGCTCGCCGGGGCCGTCCAGGCGGTGCGGCTCGCGCGCTGGGCCGGCGATCGCACCGGGCGCGACGCGCTGGTCATGATCCTGCACCTCGGCTACGCCTTCATCCCGCTCGGTTTCCTGTTGCTGGCCGCGGCCGCACGGTGGTCGGTCGTGCCGGAAGCCGCCGGCATCCATGCCTGGTCGGTCGGCGCCGTCGGGGTGATGACGCTCGCCGTGATGACGCGGGCGACCCGCGGCCACACCGGCCGCGCCCTGGAGGCGCCGCCGTCGACCCGCGCCGTCTATGGCGCGGTCGTCGTCGCGACCGGCCTGCGCATCCTCGCCGCACTGCTTCCGGACATGGCCTCGCCGCTCCTGTGGGCCGCGGCGCTCGCCTGGGTCGCAGCCTTCTGGGGCTTCGGCGCCGTCTACGGCCCGATGCTGCTCCGCCCGCGTCTGGGAAAGGAGTGATCAGGGCGCCGGGCGGACCACCGCCTGCGACGGGTCGGCCGCCCGCGCCGCGTCGGTGGCGGCCAGCACGTCGGCGGCGGTGTCGTCCCAGCCGACCAGGCGGAATTTTTCGGCGATCGTCGCCTCGGCCCGCGCCAGCGCCGCGTCGTCGTCGAGCAGCGTCTCGATCGCGCGCCGCCAGGCCGCGACATCGGTCGGGTCGAGATGCAGGGCGGCGCCCTGGCTCGCTTCCGGAATCGCGGTGGCCGTGGAGGCGAGGCAGGCCTTGCCGAGCGCCTGGCTCTCGACCACGGGCAGGCCGAAGCCCTCGGAGATCGACGGGAACACCGTGAACCGGCAGTTGGCGTAGAGCCAGCGGAGCTGGCGGTCGTCGACATTGCTGAGGAAGCGGACGACGGGTGCGGCGTCGCGATCCGCCGTCACGGCGGCGACCAGCGGCGCACCGTCGCGGCCGATCCGCCCGGCGATCACCAGCGGCGGCACCCGTCCGGCGCGGGCGCGCGCCAGCGTGCCCCAGATGTCGGTCAGCAGCCGGTGGTTCTTGCGCCCCGTGACGTCGCCGACGGTGAGCACGTAGCCGCCCGAGGGCAGGCCGTCGACCGGCGGCAGGTCGGGTTCGGGCGGGCCGAGGCGGTGGCCGAGCCGGATCACCGAGAGCGGCGGCATCGCCATGCCCCGCTGCGCCGCATGCGCCGCCAGCGTGTCGGCGCTGAATTGCGAGATCGACAGGACGAGCGCGGCATGACGCAGGATGAACTCGCTCGACGGGATGTCGGCCGCATCCGGATCGTCGATGCGCGGGTCGCCGGGCGGCAGGGTGCCGAGGAGATCGTAGAACACCGTCGCCAGCCGCAGGCCGAGCCGGCGGCGCAACGCGATCAGGTAGGCGAAGTCCTGCCGCTGCAGCTCGCCGGGCAGCAGGAGCCAGGCGCCGGCCGGGAAAATTTCGGCCGCCCCGGCGATCGGCGCGACGGCCGCGACCACGGCCCGCCGCCGGCGGCGGAAGCGGTCGCGGATCTCGGTCCGCACGAACCGCTCGAGCCGGCGGCCGAGCTGCAGCAGCGGGTGCGACCGCCAGGCCGGCCGCAGGGTGCGGCGCCGCTCCGGCTCGGTCGCGGCCCGCGCCACGGCGAGCGCCTCCTCGGCCGTGACGGCGACGAACCGATGGGCGGCCGGATCGAACCGGCAGAAGCGGAGGTCGTCGCGGCCGGCGATCGCCCGCTCGGCGAGCGCCCCGACCAGCTCGCGCTCGACCCGCACGGTGCCGTGCGCGATGCGGCCGCGCTCCTGAAAGGCGGTGGTGAGATCGACGAACAGCGGTGGCGGGGAGGACGGGAGCGGGGACATGAGGCGCGACGCAGGACACGGCGCGGCGCTCGCGGCGCCGCGCCGTGTCCATATAGGATAAGGTGCGGACAGGGAACCGGCGCGGTGTCCGCGAGGCCCGTGGCGATCTTCTCCGAACGCGCCGCGCCGGAACGCGGCGGCCGCCGTCGGGGCGGCCGTTCGGGTGGGCGGTTGGCCGCTCTCACGGGCCGTTCGCCGTATTGCACCGCCCCCGGGCCTGTGTTAGCAAACCCGCGGCTTTTCAACGGGGCGTGGGCCGCTCCGGACGCCCCAATCAATCCTGGTCCCGCCGACATTCCAGGGGCTTGCGCGCATTCCGCGGAAGGCGCGTCGGGATCCTGGATGCCTGAACGCCGAAAGAGAGCGCCGTGGCAGCAGACGATCCGATCGTGGCCGGAATGGCAGGGCGTTACGCGACGGCCCTGTTCGAGCTCGCCTCCGAGACGGGCACGCTCGATGCGGTGAGCCGCGATCTCGACAGCTTCGAGCGGCTGCTCGACGGCAGCCCCGATCTGCTGCGTCTGGTCCGCAGCCCGGCCTTCACGGCCGAGGAGCAGACCCGGGCCGTCACGGCGGTGCTCGCCAAGGCCAAGATCGGCGGCACGGCGGCGAACTTCCTGCGCCTCGTCGCGCACAATCGCCGCCTGTTCGGCATCCGCGACATGATCCGCGACTTTCGTGAGCTGCTCGCCCGCCACCGCGGCGAGGTCACGGCGACCGTGACGGTCGCCGAGCCGCTCGCCGACGCCCACAAGGCGGAGATCAAGAAGGCGCTCGACGCCGTCACGGGCAAGAACGTCAAGATCGAGGTGCAGGTCGATCCCGCCATCATCGGCGGGCTCGTGGTGAAGGTCGGCAGCCGGATGGTCGACGGCTCGCTCCGGACCAAGCTGAATGCAATCAAGCACGCGATGAAAGAGGTCGGCTGATGGACATCCGCGCCGCAGAGATTTCTGCGATCCTCAAGGAGCAGATCAAGACCTTCGGCCAGGAAGCCGAGGTCTCCGAGGTCGGCCAGGTTCTCTCCGTCGGCGACGGCATCGCCCGCGTCTACGGTCTCGACAACGTTCAGGCCGGCGAGATGGTCGAGTTCGAGAACGGCGTGCGGGGCATGGCCCTGAACCTCGAGATCGACAATGTCGGCATCGTGATCTTCGGCAACGACCGCGAGATCAAGGAAGGCCAGACCGTCAAGCGCACCCGTGCCATCGTCGACGTGCCGGTCGGCAAGGGCCTGCTCGGCCGCGTCGTCGACGCGCTCGGCAACCCGATCGACGGCAAGGGCCCGATCGAGGCGACCGAGCGCCGCCGCGTCGACGTGAAGGCGCCGGGCATCATTCCGCGCAAGTCCGTGCACGAGCCGATGGCGACCGGCCTCAAGGCCATCGACGCGCTGATCCCGATCGGCCGCGGCCAGCGCGAGCTCGTCATCGGCGACCGCCAGACCGGCAAGACCGCGATCGTCCTCGACACCATCCTCAACCAGAAGCCGCTCAACGCGACCGGCGACGAGAAGATCAAGCTCTACTGCGTCTATGTCGCGGTGGGCCAGAAGCGCTCGACCGTCGCGCAGTTCGTGAAGGCGCTGGAGGAGAACGGCGCGCTCGAATACTCGATCGTCGTCGCCGCCACGGCGTCCGACCCGGCCCCGATGCAGTACCTGGCGCCGTTCGCCGGCTGCACCATGGGCGAGTACTTCCGCGACAACGGCATGCATGCCGTGATCTTCTACGACGACCTGTCCAAGCAGGCCGTCGCCTATCGCCAGATGTCGCTGCTGCTGCGCCGCCCGCCCGGCCGCGAGGCCTATCCGGGCGACGTGTTCTATCTCCACTCGCGCCTGCTCGAGCGCGCCGCGAAGATGAACGACGAGAACGGCTCGGGCTCGCTGACCGCGCTGCCGGTCATCGAGACGCAGGCCAACGACGTGTCGGCCTACATCCCGACCAACGTCATCTCGATCACGGACGGCCAGATCTTCCTGGAGACCGACCTGTTCTACCAGGGCATCCGCCCGGCCGTGAACGTCGGCCTGTCGGTGTCGCGGGTGGGCTCCTCGGCCCAGACCAAGGCGATGAAGAAGGTCGCCGGCAAGATCAAGGGCGAGCTCGCGCAGTATCGCGAGATGGCGGCCTTCGCGCAGTTCGGCTCCGACCTCGACGCGACCACGCAGCGCCTGCTCAACCGCGGCTCGCGCCTCACCGAGCTCCTCAAGCAGGCGCAGTTCTCGCCGCTGAAGATGGAGGAGCAGGTCGTCGTCATCTACGCCGGCGTCAACGGCTACCTCGACCCGCTGCCGGTGGCGAGCGTGAAGTCCTTCGAGCAGGGCCTCCTCTCGCTGTTCCGCACCAAGTACGAGGACGTGCTGAACACGATCCGCGACAAGCGCGATCTCGACGACGCGACCGCCGCCAAGGTGAAGTCGATCATCGACGAGTACGCCAAGACCTTCGCGTGATCGCGAGCGTCATGGCCGGGCTCGTCCCGGCCGTCCACGTCCGAGGGCGTGGGTGAGCGACGCACGTGGATGCCCGGCACGAGGCCGGGCATGACGAGACCGAAGCCGGACCGGGCGCAAAGGTGACCACGGAATGCCGAGCCTGAAAGACCTGCGAAACCGGATCGCCGCGACCAAGGCGACGCAGAAGATCACCAAGGCCATGCAGATGGTCGCCGCCTCCAAGCTGCGGCGCGCCCAGGCGGCGGCCGAGGCCGCGCGGCCCTATTCGGAACGCATGCAGCGCACGCTCGGCAACATCGCCGCCTCTGTGCAGAACAATCCGGAAGGTCCGAAGCTGCTCGCCGGCACGGGTCGTGATCAGGTGCATCTGCTGCTCGTCTGCACGGGCGAGCGCGGCCTGTGCGGCCCGTTCAACTCGGCGATCGTGCGGCTCGCCCGCGACCGCGCCAATGCGCTGCTCGCCGAAGGCAAGACGATCAAGATTCTCTGCGTCGGTCGCAAGGGCTACGATCAGCTCAAGCGGCTGTTCGAGGACGAGATCATCGACGTGATCGATCTGCGCGCGGTGCGCCAGATCCGCTTCGAGAACGCCCACGAGATCGGCCAGCGGGTGATCTCGCTCTACGAGCAGGGCGCCTTCGACGTCTGCACGCTGTTCTACTCGCGCTTCAAGTCGGTGATCGCGCAGGTGCCGACCGCCCAGCAGATCGTGCCGGCCGTGTTCGAGGGCACCGCCGCGAACGGCCCGGCGCCCGTCTACGAGTACGAGCCGGACGAGGAGCAGATTCTCGCCGAGCTGCTGCCGCTCAACATCTCGGTGCAGATCTTCAAGGCGCTGCTGGAGAACGCCGCCTCGTTCTACGGCGCCCAAATGACCGCGATGGACAACGCCACCCGCAACGCCGGCGAGATGATCCGCAAGCAGACGCTGAAGTACAACCGCACCCGCCAGGCGATGATCACCAAGGAGCTGATCGAGATCATCTCCGGCGCCGAGGCACTGTAGCGGAACCGGGGCACGGCATGAGCGATGGCACCGACAATCTCGTGCTCGAGCAACTGCGGCGCATCCGCGCGTCGCAGGAGCGGAGCGAGCTCGACCTGGCGGTGCTGAAGGCGCGTGTCTCCGGCCTCGAGCAAGTGACCGGGCAGATCCTGACGCTGATGGGAACCATGAATCAGCGGATGGATCGGTTCGACGAGCGACTGGGGCGGATCGAGCGGCGGCTCGACCTCGCCGAAGCCTGAGCGCGGCGGACCCCGCGAACCGGAACCGAACGGGAGACCCCCATGGCCTACAAGACGACGGCGACGACGAGCGGCGGCCGCAACGGCCGCGCCGTGCTGGAGAACGGGGGCCTCGGACTCGCGATGGCCTTCCCGAAGGAGCTGGGCGGCAACGGCGACGGCCACAATCCGGAGCAGCTCTTCGCGCTCGGCTGGTCGTCCTGCTTCGGCCAAGCGATCCTGGCGCTCGCCAAGAACCACGGCGTCGACGGCCAGGCCGCCAAGGTCACGGTATCGATCGGCATCGACAAGGACGACGTGAGCTTCGCGCTCACCGCCGACATCAAGGTCTCGATCCCGGGTGCCGACAAGGACAAGGTCCAGGCGCTGGTCGAGGACGCCCACCGCATCTGCCCGTATTCCCGCGCCACCCGCAACAACGTGCCGGTCACGCTGACCGTCGTCTGAGCATCATTCGCGATCTGCTCGGACCGGGTCGTGCCGCGGTTCGAGTCGCAAGGAGACATCCATGGCCACCCAAGCCTCATCGGTCGGTAAAGTCACCCAGGTCATCGGTGCCGTCGTCGACGTGCAGTTCGAGGATCACCTGCCGGCGATCCTGAACGCGCTCGAGACCGACAACCAGGGCAACCGGCTGGTGCTCGAGGTCGCGCAGCATCTCGGCGAGTCGACGGTGCGCACCATCGCCATGGACACCACCGAGGGCCTGGTCCGCGGCCAGTCGGTCACCGACACCGGCCTGCCGATCGCCGTGCCGGTCGGCGAGGGCACGCTCGGCCGCATCATCAACGTGGTCGGCGAGCCGGTCGACGAGGCCGGCCCGATCGCCGCCACCGAGCGCCGCCCGATCCACGCCGAGGCGCCCGCCTACACCGAGCAGTCGACCGAGTCGCAGATCCTGGTCACCGGCATCAAGGTCGTCGATCTGCTCGCGCCCTACGCGAAGGGCGGCAAGGTCGGCCTGTTCGGCGGCGCCGGCGTCGGCAAGACCGTGATCATCCAGGAGCTGATCAACAACATCGCCAAGGCGCACGGCGGCTACTCGGTGTTCGCCGGCGTCGGCGAGCGCACCCGCGAGGGCAACGACCTCTATCACGAGTTCATCGAGTCCGGCGTCAACAAGGATCCGCACGAGACCAAGGGCGACACCAAGGGCTCCAAGTGCGCCCTGGTGTTCGGCCAGATGAACGAGCCGCCCGGCGCGCGCGCCCGCGTCGGCCTGACCGGCCTGACGCTGGCCGAGTACTTCCGCGACCAGGGCCAGGACGTGCTGTTCTTCGTCGACAACATCTTCCGCTTCACGCAGGCGGGCTCGGAGGTGTCGGCGCTGCTCGGCCGCATCCCGTCGGCGGTGGGCTACCAGCCGACGCTGGCGACCGACATGGGTGCCCTGCAGGAGCGCATCACCACGACCACCAAGGGCTCGGTCACCTCGGTGCAGGCCATCTACGTGCCGGCCGACGACCTGACCGACCCGGCGCCGGCGACCTCGTTCGCGCATCTCGACGCCACGACCGTGCTGTCGCGCTCGATCGCCGAGAAGGGCATCTACCCGGCCGTCGATCCGCTCGACTCGACCTCGCGCATGCTCGACCCGCGGGTGGTCGGCGAGGAGCACTACGCGGTCGCCCGCCAGGTCCAGCAGGTGCTGCAGCGCTACAAGGCGCTCCAGGACATCATCGCGATCCTGGGCATGGACGAGCTCTCGGAAGAGGACAAGCTGACGGTGGCGCGCGCGCGAAAAATCGAGCGATTCCTGTCGCAGCCGTTCCACGTCGCCGAGGTGTTCACCGGCACGCCGGGCGTGTTCGTCGATCTCGCCGACACGATCCGCGGCTTCAAGGGCCTGTGCGAGGGCAAGTACGACCACCTGCCGGAGGCCGCCTTCTACATGGTCGGCACCATCGAGGCGGCGGTCGAGAAGGGAAAGCGGCTCGCGGCGGAAGCCGCGTAAGGCGCGGCTTTCGAGCGAACAGCGAGTGGCGAACAGCGAATAGGGGAGTAGCGAAGCGGGAAGAGCGGCAGCGGATGGTCTCCGACCCTATTCGCTGTTCGCCATTCGCCCTTCGCTAAGGTCAACCATGTCCACGTTCCATTTCGAGCTCGTGTCGCCCGAAAAGCTGATGTTCTCCGGCGAGGTCACCCAGGTGGACGTGCCGGGCGAGGAGGGCGACTTCGGCGTGATGGCCGGTCACGCGCCGTTCGTCGCGACGCTGCGGCCCGGCGTGCTCACCGTCTACGGCGAGAACGCCCCCACGATGATCGTGGTGCGCGGCGGCTTCGCCGAGGTCGGGCCGAACGGCCTCACCGTGCTGGCCCAGGAGGTCATCCCGGTCGACGAGATCCAGCCCGACGTGATCCGCCAGGCGATCGAGGACGCCAAGGAAGACGTCGCCGACGCCAAGGACGACCGCACCCGCGACAAGGCGACCGAGCGCCTCGCCCAGCTGGAAGTCCTGAAGGACGCGCTCGGCCACTGAGCCCAGTCGCGCGGTCGGCCCCAGCGTTTCGCGATCCTCGGCCGGCCTCGTGCCGGCCGCGTGCGTTTCCGGCGTGTTCGCGCTATGATGGCGCCGTCCGTGTCGCGCCGACGGCCACCGCCCATGACCTACGCGCCCCTGCAGTACGACGCGCCGCTCTACCGGCCCCCGAGCGAGGCCCGCAACCTGATCATCCAGGCGACGATCGGCTGCTCGTTCAATCGCTGCACCTTCTGCGCGATGTACAAGTCGAAGCAGTTCCATGCCCGGCCGCTCGCCGACGTCTACGACGACATCGCCGCGGCGGCCCGCTGGTGGCCGGACGCCGACCGCATCTTCCTCGCCGACGGCGATGCGCTGGTGCTGCCGACCGAGACGCTGGGGGCGATTCTCGACCGCCTCGCCGCGACGTTCCCGAAGCTCGAGCGCGTCTCGTCCTACGCGACGCCCATCAACCTGACGCAGAAGACGCCGGACGAGCTGCGGATCTTGCGCGCCAAGGGCTTGACCCTCGTCTATGTCGGGGTCGAGTCGGGCGCGCCGCGCATCCTGTCGCGGATCCGCAAGGGCGCGACGCCGGAGCGCATCGCCGAGGCCATGAACCGAGCCCGCGACGCCGGCATCGCCGTGTCGGCGACCGTCATCCTGGGTGTCGGCGGCAAGCATCTCTGGCGCGAGCATGTGGAGGGGACCGCGGCCGTGATCAACGCGGCGCCGCCCGCCTACCTCTCCACGCTGCAGCTGCGCCTCGGCGAGGACGAGGTGGAGGAGTTCGTCACCCGCTTCCAGCGCGACGGCACGCGGTTCGAGTGGCAGGACGACGCCGGCGTGCTCGCCGAGCAGGAGGCGCTGCTCGAAGCGCTCGACCCGCCGGCGCCCGTGGTGTTCCGCTCCAACCACGCCTCGAACTGTCTTCCGCTCGCCGGCACGCTGCCCGACGATCGTGATCAGTTGTTGCAGATCGTCGCAGCGGCCCGAAAAGGCGCGCCGATGTTGCGCCCGGAGTTCTTGCGGGGGCTGTGAGCGTCAACGCATTCCGCCTCGTCATGCCCGGCCTTGGGCCGGGCATCCACGGCTTGCAGCGATGCGGAGCTCGAGAAGGTGGATGGCCGGGACGAGCCCGGCCATGACGAAATCCTCAGATCACCATCCGGCTCACCGCCCGCCGCGCCTCGGCGAAGAGAGCCGGCAGGTCGAGCCCGGGGATGCGACCGTCCTCGACGATCAGGCGGCCGTTGCAGAAGCCCCATTTGACGTGGGCCTGACCGCCACCGGCCACGGGTGCGATGGCGGGGTCGTGCAAGCCGGCGTAGCGCGGGTGGTCGAGCGAGTAGACGACCAGATCGGCCGCCATGCCGGGCGCCAGCGTGCCGGTCTGCGAGAGGCCGAGCACCGTGGCGCCGCCGGCCGTGCCCCACCGGATCACGTCCTCGACCGTGACGGCCGCGGCGCCGTCGCGGACGCGGTGCACGAGCCAGGCCATGTGGCTCTCGCAGATCATGTCGGCCGCCTCGTTGGAGCCGGCGCCGTCGACGCCGAGCGAGACGCGGCCGCCGAGTCGGGCCAGCTCCGGGGCGAACGCGATCCCCGAGCCGAGCCGGCAGTTCGACTGCGGGCAGTGCGCCATGCCGGTACCGGTCTGCGCCATCAGCCGGATCTCCTCGGGCTGCATGTGGCACAGATGAGCGAAGAACACGTCCGGCCCGACCCAGTCGTGGCGCCGCACGAACTCGAGCGGCGTGCAGCCGTGCACGTCGCGGCAGAAGTCGATGTAGTCGAGCGATTCCGACAGATGGCTGTGCAGCCCGATCCCCATCTTCCGCGCCGCCGCGGCGAACTCCGGGAGCTCGTGGGCATGGACCGACCAGGTCGGCGTGGTCGGTGCGAGAATCACCTTGCGCATCGCGTCGCCGCCCGCCTGATGAAAGCGGCCGACGTCGGTCTCGACGCTCGCCAGCATGTCGTCGAGCGTCTCGGGCCGTGCCTCCGGCGGCGGGTTCTTGTCGATCTCGCGCACCTTGGTGGCGCCGCCGCGCATCAGCACGAAGCGCACGCCGAATTGTTCGGCGAGCTCGAACAGCAGGGCCGAGCCGTCGAAGCCCATGCCGGGCCAGTAGGCGTAGTGATGGTCGGCGATGGTCGTGCAGCCGGACAGCACCAGCTCGGCGATGCCGATGGTGGCGGCGATGCGCAGCGTCTCGTCGTTCACGAAGCGGCGATAGGCGACCGGCACGGCCGAGAGCCACGGCGCGAGCTGCAGGTCGATGCCGGCCGGAATCCCCTTCATCAGCGACTGGAAGAGATGATGGTGGGTGTTGATCCAGCCCGGATAGACGACGCAATCGGTGGCGTCGAGCACGCGCTCGCCGGGCTCCGGCACGAGTGCGCCGATCGCCGCGATGCGGTCGCCGCGCAGGCGGATGTCGGGACCGGCCGCGCGGGCGGCCGGTCCCGCGCCACCGGTCATGATCGCGGTGGCATTGCGGATGACGAGGTCCATCAGGTCTCCGGAACGAGCTCGCTCTCGTGCCAGTCGCCGAGCGCCAGCTTGGAGAGCGTGACCATGATCAGGAACAACGCGACGCCGGTCAGCGTGATCAGGAGCAGCGCCGCGAACAGCAGCGGGATGTCGAGCTGGAAACCGGCCTGGAGGATCTGATAGGCGAGCCCCGCCGAGGTGCCGCCTGTGCCGGCGACGAACTCGGCGACCACGGCGCCGATCAGCGCGAGACCCGACGAGATGCGCAGGCCCCCGAAGAAGTAGGGCGCGGCGCTCGGGATGCGCAGCCGAACCAGCTCCTGCAACCGCGTCGCCTTGTTCATCCGGAAGAGGTTCAAGAGACCCGGATTGACGCTGCGCAGTCCCAGAATCGTGTTGGAGATGATCGGGAACAGCGCCACGATGGTGGCGCAGACGACGAGCGCCGCGGTCGGCTCCTTCACCCAGATGATGATCAGCGGGGCGATGGCGACCACGGGCGTCACCTGCAGCAGCACCGCATAGGGGAAGAACGACATCTCGATCAGCTTGCTCTGCGCGAACGCGAAGGCGATCAGCGTGCCGATCAGGACGGCGAAGAAGAACGCCATGAACGTCACCTTCAAGGTGACGAGCAGCGAGGCGAGCAGCATCGGCCCCTGCTCCCACAACGTCTGGGCGACCAGGATCGGCGAGGGCACCAGATATTTGGGCACCTGGAACCACCAGACGGCGCCCTGCCAGACGACCAGCATGACGACGCCGACCAGGACGGGGAGGACGACGCCCAGGGTTCTGTTGTTGGAATCGAGTGCCATGGTGGGTCTCGGTCGAGATGAAAACACGTCGTAAGCGGGGCGCGAAGGTTCAGGCTCGTCCTGGCCGGGCTCGTCCCGGCCATCCACGCCCTTCGTCTCGGGTCGGGTGAAAGACGTGGATGCCCGCGACGAGCGCGGGCATGACGGAGCTGGGTGTCACGCGTCTCACGGATGCGCCGCGCCGGCGCGGCTCGCCTCGGCGAGCAGGAGCTGAAGGTCGCGCGCATAGGCGGCGAATTTCTGCGACACCCGCCAGGCGTCGTCGCGCGGATAGGGCTCGTCGATGACGACCTCGCGCAGCACGCGGCCCGGCCGCGCCGCCATCACGACGACGCGGGTGGAGAGAAACACCGACTCGTAGATCGAGTGGGTGACGAACACCACGGTGAGCTTCTTCTCGAACCACAGATCCAGCAGATCCTGGTCGAGCTTGTTGCGGGTGATCTCGTCGAGCGCGCCGAACGGCTCGTCCATCAGGAGGAGGTTCGGCTCGGTGACCAGCGCGCGAGCGATCGAGACGCGCATCTGCATGCCGCCGGAGAGCTGGCGCGGATAGCTCGCGTCGAACCTCTCGAGCCCCACCATGGCCAGCGCCCGATCGACGCGGCTGTTTCCTTCGGACTTCGGCACGCCGGCGAGGTCGAGCGGCAGCCGCACATTGGCGCGCACCCGCGCCCACGGCATCAGGGTCGGATCCTGGAAGACGAACACGAGCTTCTTGCCGGGCTCGCCGACGTGATCGTAGTCGCGGCCCCACCACATCAGGCCGCCCGAGGTCGGCTCGATCAGGTTGGCGACCATCTTCAGGAGCGTCGACTTTCCGCAACCGGACGGGCCGAGCAGGGTGACGAACTCGCCCTGGTTCACGGTGAGCTCGATCGGCGTCAGCGCGCGCACGCCGTTGCTGAACACCTTCTCGGCGCCCAGCACCTCGATGGCGGGCGGGCCGGCGGGGGCGGGCGGTGCGTCGGTCACGTCGGCTCGCAGGGCCTGAACGGTGGTCATGAAGCGGTTTCCGGTTGCGACGGGCCCGCCGGAGCCGCGGACCCGCCCTCGCGAGGTGCCCTCGCAGGTCGGCCGGGCGGACGGCGTCGCCGCCCGCCGCCGGCTCACGGCATGATCTTGAGGTCTTTCACGAACTGCAGCGTGTAGGCGGCCTTCATGTCGACCTCGGGCTTCAGCAGCTTTTCCTTCACCATGAAGTCGTAGGTCGCCTTCCAGCGCGCGTCGGTCATGATGCCGATGCCCTGCGTCGCCGCGTCGCCGCCGACCAGCACCTTGCTCTCGCGCAGCTTGCCGATCGCGTAGGCGATC
Source organism: Rhodoplanes azumiensis (assembly GCF_042682915.1). Taxonomy (NCBI): domain Bacteria; kingdom Pseudomonadati; phylum Pseudomonadota; class Alphaproteobacteria; order Hyphomicrobiales; family Nitrobacteraceae; genus Rhodoplanes; species Rhodoplanes azumiensis. The sequence goes on from NZ_JBHUIW010000020.1 coordinate 58,564, forward strand.
TGCTCGTCGCTCATCTTCGGGTTGTCCTTCTTGATGAGCGCGTTCGCCGGCGACGGATCGCCGTAGAGATAGCTCTTCCAGCCCTCCATCGACGCCTTGACGAAACGCTGCACCATGTCGGGCTTCTCGTCGACGATCTTCTTCAGCGTCACGATCGTGGTGCCGTAGGGTGGGTAGCCGTCGTTGGCGAAGAGGAAGAAGTTGACCTTGGCGCCGCTCTGCTGCGCGGCGAACGGCTCCGACGACATGTAGGCCTGCATGGCGGCGTTCGGGTCCGCCAGGAACGGCTGCAGGTTGAACGTGTAGGTGCGGGTCTGGTCGTCCGTGTAGCCGAACTTGGTCTTCATCCACGGCCACCAGTTGGAGCGGCCGGCGGTGGCGACGTAGATGGTCTTGCCCTTCAGATCGGCGAGGCTCTTCACGTCCGGATGGGTCATCAGGCCCTGCAGGTCGGACTGGAACGAGGTCGCGACCGTGACGGCCGGGACGCCCTGCTCCAACGCCTTGTAGACCGAGAAGTCGTAGCTCATCAGGAACTCGGTCTGGCCGGCGCCGAGGATCTGCATGCCGTTGACCTGCGGCCCGCCCATCCGGATCGTCACGTCGAGGCCGTACTTCTTGTAGATGCCGGTGGCGACCGCCTGATAGAAGCCGCCGTGCTCGGCCTGAGCGTACCAGCTCGTGAGCATCGAGACCTTGTCCTCGGCCCGCGCCGGGGCGGCGCCGAGCGCGACGGCGGCCGTGCCGGCGAGGCAGGCGAGAACGGCATACGGACGCGCGAAAGCAAGCATGGAGACCTCATCCTCTGGCGGATGTCGGGGGGCGACATCGGGTGGCGATCGGGACGGACGATGACGGGCGATGCGGACGTTACGGCGACGGGGGGTTCCGACGTGACGGCGTGACTGGGTCTGGCGGCGTGTATGGACGTGCGTTGCACCCGGCTCGACGATCCGCGCATCCTTGCCATCCCGCCAGCGCCGCTCGCCGTGAAAGGCCGGGCGCGACCGACATGCGGTGTGCCGCATGCCCCGGATGACGCGGCTTGCGAGGCTCGCAAGCTGTCGAGTGCACACGATTAGGGACACTGCCCGAAGCATTGTCAATCGAGAGGCTCGTCCAGAATCTAAGCAGCTGCCTGATTTTGCGGCGCAAATGGTCGGCCCGGACCGGCCGGAGCCGTTGCGGTCGTCGCCGTGCCCTTCCCGTATCATGTTGCCTTTTCAGGCGGTCCACCGTTCGGCGGCGGAGCCGGGCTGCTCGGCCGACGGCCTCGATCTGCAGCGGCATGTCGCACACGCCGGCCCTGCATGGCTCGCGGCGGCGAGCCCACGAGCCGGCCGGCAGTTGGGTTGCCGCGGACGGCGCGCGCGGATCCTCCCGGCCGATCCGGTGACGTCACCGGGGATCCGGCAAGTCGACCGGTCCCGTGTAGATTCCATTTACCAAGCAAGGCTTTATCCGATCGATCGGGGCGCTGCCGCGGCGTGATCCGGGCGCGGCGCTTGACATTTGCGAAGAACTGACGATTTTTGATATTCGTCAATTGTCATTCATCAGTGGTCCTCGCATGCGCCGGTTCGCAACCCCCGCCCCCCTGCTGTCCGGACGTGTCGGATCCCTGCTCGGCGCCCGAAAGGGTGCCGTCGAGACCGCCGCCGTCGCTCCCGCCGTCCAACCGTCCCCAACGGGCGGCGTGCGGGCGGCGGCGGTGGTGCCTCTTCTGCTGGTGTTGGGTGGCGCTTTCGGGCTCGCCGGCTGCGACGCGAGCAATGGCGGCACCGGCAAGGACGCGCGGGTGCTCGACCGCCCGGTGCTCAGCGAGACGGTCCGGTTCGAGGATCTCACCGAGACCCGCACCTTCGCGGCGACCATCAAGCCCCGCATCGAGAGCGATCTCGGGTTTCGGGTGAACGGCAAGGTGGCGAAGCGCCTCGTGCAGAACGGCGACCGTGTCGCGAAGGGCCAGCCGCTCCTGGTGCTCGACACCAACGATCTCGAGTTGCAGCTCCAGCAGGCCGAGGCCGAGGTGCGGGCCGCGCGCACCAACCTGGTGCAGGCCGAGGCCGACGAGGCGCGCGCGACCGAATTGCAGAAGAAGGGCTGGACGGCCGCGGCGACGCTCGAAAAGTCGCGCGCCACCGCCGAGGAGGCGCGCGGCCGCCTGACCCGGGCCCAGCGCTCGCTCGACCTCGCCAAGAACTCGCTCGACTACGCGACCCTGGAGGCCGACGCCGACGGCGTCATCACGGCGACTCCGGTCGAGCCCGGCCAGGTCGTCGCCTCCGGCCAGGCGGCGGTGCGGCTCGCGCGGCTCGCCGAGGTGGAGGCGCTGGTCGCCCTGCCCGAGACCTTCGTGGAGCGCGCCCGCCGGGCGACCGGAACCTTGTCGCTGTGGTCGCTGCCCGACCGCACCTACGAGGTGCGGCTGCGCGAATTGTCGCCGGCCGCCGACGCGGCGACCCGCACCTATGCGGCCCGCTACAGCATCCCGAAGGCCGACGAGGCGGTGCGGCTCGGCATGAGCGCGACGCTGACGCTGCGCGAAGGCACCGGCACGCAGGCGGCCCGCCTGCCGCTCACCGCACTGCTCAATCAGGGCCACGGCCCGATCGTCTGGGTGGTCGACCGCGACGGCAAGCTCGAGCCGCGTCCGGTCGAGATCGCCCGCTACGAGGGCAAGAGCGTGCTGATCGCCGCCGGCGTGAAGGAGGGCGAGACCGTCGTCACGCTCGGCGCCCAGAAGCTCGATCCCGGCCTGATCGTCCGCCCGGTCGCGTCGCTGGCGTTCTGACCGGAGCCTCCGATGCGCCGCTTCAACGTCTCGGCCTGGGCGGTCGCCCATCCGACTCTCGTGCTGTTCCTGATCGTCATGCTCGGGGCGATCGGGGCGATGTCGTACCTGAAGCTCGGGCGCGACGAGGATCCCTCCTTCACGATCAAGATCGCCGTGGTGACGGCGGCCTGGCCGGGCGCGACCACCGAGGAGATGCAGTATCAGGTCGCCGACCGCATCGAGAAGAAGCTGCAGGAGCTGCCCTGGTTCGAGAAGGTGACGACCTACTCGAAGCCGGGCTTTTCGGCCGCCCTGATGGAGTTCCGCGACACCACGCCGCCCGGGCAGGTGCCGTATCTGTTCTACCTGGTCCGTCGCAAGATGGCGGATCTGAAGTCGGACCTGCCGACCGGCGTGATCGGCCCGAACATCAACGACGAGTACGGCGACGTCGACTCGATCCTCTACACCTTGCGCTCCGACGGCGCCGACTACGCCCAGATGAAGCGCATCGCCGAATCGATGCGCCAGCGCCTCCTCAAGGTGAAGGACGTCACCAAGGTGACGATCTACGGCACCCAGGAGGAGCGCATCTTCGTCGACTTCGACCACGTCAAGCTCGCCAATCTCGGCATCTCGACCCAGTCGATCTTCGACAGCCTGGCGAAGCAGAACGACCTGACGCCGGCCGGCACCGTGCAGTCGACGGCGCGCATTCCGCTGCGCGTCACCGGCGCCTTCGACGGCGTCGAGACCGTCAAGGAGACGCCGGTCGCGGCGTCGAACGGCACCGTGGTCCGGCTCGGTGACATCGCCACGGTGACGCGCGGCTACGTCGATCCGCCCGACTACCTGGTCCGCCAGCGCGGCGCGCCGGCGCTCGCCATCGGCGTCGTCATGCAGAAAGGCGCCAACATCCTGCATCTCGGCGAGGCGGTCGACGCCGCGATGGCCGAGATCGAGCGCGCGACGCCGGTCGGCTTCGTCTACGAGCGCATCGCCAATCAGCCGAAGATCGTCGAGGAGGCGGTCGGCGACTTCATGCGGTCGTTCGTCGAGGCGCTCGCCATCGTGCTCGGCGTCTCGTTCCTGTCGCTCGGCTGGCGCACCGGCATCGTCGTCGCGCTCTCGGTGCCGTTGGTGCTCGCCATCGTGTTCGGCGTCATGCTGACGATGGGGCTCGATCTGCACCGCGTCACGCTCGGCGCCCTGATCATCGCGCTCGGCCTGCTGGTCGACGACGCCATCATCGCGGTCGAGATGATGGTGGTGAAGATGGAGCAGGGCTGGGACCGCGCCCGCGCCGCCTCCTTCGCCTGGACCTCGACCGCCTTCCCGATGCTCACGGGCACGCTGGTGACGGCGGCGGGCTTCCTGCCGGTCGGCTTCGCCGCGTCGTCGACGGGCGAATATGCGGGCGGCATCTTCTGGGTGGTGTCGATCGCGCTCATCGCCTCGTGGGTCGTCGCGGTGCTGTTCACGCCCTATCTGGGCGTCAAGCTGCTGCCGACCATCGCGGTGCATCACGACGGCGACCTGAACGCCGTCTATCAAGGGCCGATCTATCGATGGCTGCGCGCCGTGGTCGGCTGGTGCGTGCGCCGGCGCGGGCTCGTCGTCGCCGTGACGGCCGTGCTGTTCGTCGCCGCCGTGCTCGGCTTCGGCAAGGTGTCGCAGCAGTTCTTCCCGCTGTCCGACCGCACCGAGCTGTTCGTCGCGATCAGGATGCCGGAGGGCACCGCGATCGCGACGACGCTCGACGCCGCCCGCGAGGCGGAGCGCCTGATCGACGGCGATCCGGACGTCGCCACCGCCACCACCTATGTGGGCCAGGGGCCGCCCCGCTTCTGGCTCGGCATCAGCCCGGCGCTGCCCAACGAGGCCTATGCCGAGCTCGTCGTCATCGCCAAGGACGTGCCGGCGCGCGAACGCCTGAAGGCGAAGTTCGAGGGCGCCCTCGCCAAAGGCGCGCTCGCCGCGGCCCGCGTGCGGGTGAGCCGGCTCGACTTCGGCCCGCCGGTCGGCTTCCCGGTCCAGTTCCGGGTGATCGGCACGGATCCGAACACCGTGCGGGAGATCGCCTATCAGGTCCGCGACATCATGCGGACCAGCCCCGACGCCGTCGATCCCCAGCTCGACTGGAACGAGCAGATGCCGTCGGTGCGTCTGGTGCTCGACCAGGACCGCGCCCGCGCGCTCGGCCTCGACCCGCAGACCGTCGCCCAGACGCTGCAGACGTTGGTCACCGGCCTCACCGTGACGACGGTGCGGGATCGCACCGAGAAGGTCGCCGTGGTGGCGCGTGCCATCGCGCCCCAGCGCGGTGACCTCGGCGCCATCGGGGATCTGACCGTGATGTCGCGAAACGGCGTGCCGGTGCCGCTCTCCCAGGTCGCCCGCATCGAGCAGGGTCACGAGGAGGCGATCCTGTGGCGGCGCAGCCGCGACATGGCGATCACGGTGCGCACCGACATCCGCGACGGCGTTCAGGCGCCGGACGTGTCGACCGCGATCTGGGGCAAGCTCGCGGAGCTGCGCGGCGGCCTGCCCGCCGGCTATCGCATCGAGATGGGCGGCGCCATCGAGGAGTCGTCCAAGGCCAACGCCTCGCTGTTCGCCGTCTTCCCGTTCATGCTGGCCGCCATGCTGACCATCCTGATGGTGCAGCTCCAGAGTTTCTCGCGGTTGTGGCTGGTGCTCCTCACCGCGCCGCTCGGGCTGATCGGGGCGACGCTGGGACTTCTCGTGTCCGGCATGCCGTTCGGCTTCGTGGCGTTGCTCGGGCTGATCGCGCTCGCCGGGATGATCATCCGCAACACCGTCATCCTGGTCGACCAGATCGAGCAGGACGTGGCGGCCGGCTCGACCCGGGCGACCGCCATCGTCGACGCCACGGTGCGGCGTGCCCGGCCCGTGGTGCTCACGGCGCTCGCCGCCGTGCTGGCCATGATCCCGCTGTCGCGCTCCGGCTTCTGGGGCCCGATGGCCGTCACCATCATGGGCGGCCTCCTGGTCGCCACGGCGCTGACGCTGCTGTTCCTGCCCGCCCTCTACGCCTTGTGGTTCCGCCGCTCGCTCGACGCGTGCGGCCCGGGCCTGCCGGACGAGGCCGAGACGGAGACCGGGGCCGAGGCGCCCGTGACGCCCGATGCGCCGCGCCTCGCTCCGGCCGTGCCGGGCGGGCATCCGCAAGAACCATGAGACATCTGCGCAAGGTTTTCGATAAGCTGTGTCCCGAGGCAGGCGGACAACCGCCGCGCGAGGGAGGCGTGAAGGTGAGCGACGCGACGCGGGCCGAGGCGCGGGAGGCCGACACCCGCACCCGCATCATCACCACGGCGGACCGGCTGTACCGGCAGATGGGGTTCCAGAAGACCACGGTCGCCGACATCGCCCGCGAGCTCGGCATGTCGCCGGCCAACGTCTATCGGTTCTTCCGCTCCAAGGACGAGATCAACGAGGCGGTCGGCCGGCAGCTTCTCGGCGAGGTGCTGGCGGCCGGACTGGAGATCGCCGGCCGCGACGGCCCGGCGGCGGAGCGTCTGCACGCGCTGTTCACGACGGTCGAGCGGATGAACACCGAGCGCTTCACGGTCGAGAAGAAGCTGCACGACCTCGTCGCGCTCGCCCTAACCGAGAACTGGCAGATCGTGTTCGACTATGTCGAGCGGATGGACGCGGTGATCGCCCGGATCATCGCCGACGGCATGAACCGCGGCGAGTTCCGTGCCGGCGATCCGCAGCAGGCGGCGCGCTGCCTGCACACGGCGCTGATCCGCTACTCGCATCCGCGCCTGATGGTGGAATGCGCCGAGTTCGAGGATCCGACCCTCGAGCAGATGATCAAGTTCGGGATCGCAGCTCTGCGATGACCACGCGGGGTCGTCTCCCCGCGGGCGTCCGCGTCACCGGCGCGCAACTCGCGCGGCGCGACGGCCGTGCGGACGAGCAGGCGTTCGGACCGCCGGCACGCGGGCCTCTCACGTCGGCATTCTCGCATCCACGTGCTCACGTCCGCATGGCGTCGATGGCGCGGACGAGCTGCTCGACGAACACGGCGGCCGGGATCGGCAGGTTTCGGTTGCGGAGCTGGCCGACGACCAGGGCCGCGGTCGGCACGTCGCGTGGATCGAGCGGGCGGGCGACGACGCCGGGCGTCGCGCCGGGAACGGCGCCGTCGGTGTCGAGATCGGCACCGATCTCCACCTGGAACGAGAGGACGCCGTCGCGCCGCACCAGGCCGCGCAGCATCTCGAACGAGTTCGATTCGGCGACCACCCGCAGACCCACGCCGGTGCGGGCGCAGGCGGCGTCGAGGAGCTGACGGCCGCCGAGCGAACGGTCGGCGAGCGCACACGGGTGGCCGGCGCAATCGCGCAGCCGCAGCGTCGCCTGCGCGGCGAGCGGATGAGCGGCCGGCATCAGCACGACCAGGCGCTGCTCCACCGTCATCAGCGGCCGGAAGCTCGCGTGGAAGGACGGCCGGTAGACGGCGACCAGATCAACCTCGTAGGCCTCCAGCAGCGCCATCGCCTGGTCGTGGTCGGCGACCCGCACGTCGAACGTCACATAGGGGTGGCGGGCCCGGTAGGTGGCGATCTCGCGTGGCAGGAAGTCGTAGGCGAGCGCCTGGCTGCAGGCGATGCTGACGACACCGCGCTTGAGGCCGCGCAGATCCTCGATCTGCGACTTCATCCGCTCGACGTCGGCGGCCTGCTCGCGGACATAGCGCACGAACACCTCGCCGGCCGCGGTGAGGCGCACGCCGCGCGGCTTGCGCTCGAACAGTGTGGCGCCGAGCTCCTCCTCGAGATCCATGATCCGCCGGTTGACGGCCGAGGCCGTGACGGCGAGCCGCTCGGCCGCCTTGCGGATCGAGCCGGTGCGGGCGACCTCGTCGACGTAACGCAAAAGGCGGAGATGGCGCATGGGTGTCTTTCTGCGGCGCGATGCCTCGGCGGCCGTCGTTCCGGGGGCGGGCCGAGCCCCCTGCCCCTCCGAGCCCGTCATGCCCGGCCTCGTGCCGGGCATCCACGCTTTCGGCGCCGCGAGGGCTGCTGCGTGGATGGCCGGGACGAGCCGGCCACGACGAAGGCGGGGGACCGCGGCGGCGGAGAGTGAAGCCTTTTCGGCAACGATAGAGCAAAAAATCAGCAGCAGAAGTCAACGCCTGGTTTGGCTAGCGTGATCGAGCCGGACCGCGACCGGCCGGCCTCCGGCCCTGTCTCGGGACTGGACGTCGCCTCTGAACCTCTCTGTAGACGACAGAAACGCTTCGCCCGAACCCCGAGAGTGCCCCCGCCGATGCCCTTCGCCGCTTCCGGTCCGATTCCCGGCGCTCCATACACCTCCCTGGTGCGCCCGCGCCGGCCGGAGCGCATCGTCCGCTTTCCGGCCTCGGCCGGCGGAACCGTGGCGATCGACCTCGGCCGCACCGCGCTCGTGGTCGTCGACATGCAGAACGACTTCCTGCATCCCGACGGCTGGTTCCCACGGGCCGGCATCGACACGGCGCCGGCGCTCTCCATCGTGCCCGGCATCGTCGCGCTCGCGGCGGCGCTGCGCCGTGTCGGCGCGCCCGTGATCTTCGTCAACTGGGGCGTGCGGGCCGATGTCGCCAACCTCTCCGCCTCGCTGCTCGACAAGGGCCGGCGCGGCGGCACCCGCCCCGGCTATGCCGAGCCGGCGCCGAGCGGCCGGGGCCGCATCCTCGTCCAGGGCGACTGGGGGGCCGCGACCATCGCGGCGCTGCCGGTCGAGGCCGGCGACCTCGTCGTCCACAAGCACCGCTACTCGGGCTTCCACGACAACGAGCTCGACTCGATCCTTCGCGCCCGCGACGTGACGACGCTGCTGCTCGCCGGCATCAACACCGACCGCTGCGTGTTCGCGACGCTGACCGACGCGAGCTTTCGCGGCTACGACTGCGTGCTGCTCGCCGACCTGTGCGCCACCGTGGCGCGGCCGGGCGTCAGCGACATGATCCTCGAGCTCGTCGACCTGCTCTACGGCACGGTCGCGACCGGCGCCGCGCTGGTCGCCGCGCTCGACGGCACGCCGTCTGCGTCGTCCGCGTCCTCCGCCCCCTCCGCCCCCTCCGCTCCCCCCACCCGACAGGAGACTTCTCGATGAGGCTCGCCTCCCTGCGCACCGCTCTGATGGCGGCCGCCGCGCTCGCCGCCGCGGCGCTGCCCTCCGCCGCCTCGGCGGAGACCAAGCTGAAGATGGTGCTCAATTGGAAGTACCAGGGGCCGCAGGGCTTCTTCTTCGTCGCGGAGGACAAGGGGTACTTCAAGGCCGAGGGCCTCGACGTGACCATCGACCAGGGCGACGGCTCGGCCGCCGCGGTGCCGAAGGTGGCGAGCGGCGCCTACGACATCGGCTTCGGCGACCTCAACGCGCTGATCGAGTTCGCCGCCAAGAAGCCCGAGGAGGCGCCGGTCGCCGTCTATGTGATGTTCAACCGCCCGCCCTTCACGGTCGCCGTGAAGGCCGACAGCCCGATCAAGACCCCGAAGGACTTCGAGGGCAAGACGCTCGGCGGTGCGGCCAACGACGGGGCGTTGAAGCTGTTCCCGGCGCTGTGCAAGTCCGCCAAGATCGACTGCACGAAGGTGAACATCACCAACATGGCGCCGAACCTGCGCGAGCAGATGCTGATGCGCGGCCAGGTCGACGGCGTGTTCGGCTACGTCAACACGATCCGGTTCTCCGCCAAGCTGATCGGCGTGAAGGACGACCAGATCCGCTACATCAACTACGGCGACTACGGCATGGACCTCTACTCCAACGCCATCATCGTCTCCAAGAAGCTGATCAAGGAGAACCCGGCGGCCGTGAAGGGCTTCCTGCGCGCGCTCAACAAGGGCGTGATCGAGTCGCTGAAGGATCCGAAAGCCTCGGTCGCGAGCGTTGCCAAGCGCGAGCCGCTGATCAAGACCGACGTCGAGCTGGAGCGATTCGACGCCACCGTGAAGGACGAGATGAACCACCCGGAGATCGCCGAGATCGGGCTCGGCAGCATCGATCCGGCGCGGTTGAAGACGTCGATCGACATCCTGGTCGAGGCGAACGGCCTGCCGCGCACGCCGGCGACGAGCGAGATCTTCGACCCCTCGTTCCTGCCGCCGGCGTCCGAGCTGCCGAAGAAGCTGTTCTGAGGCCCGTGACTGCTGGTCATTCCCGGGCGTCGCACTCGGGTCGGCGCTTCGCGCCGCCCGAGCACAGGCTCCGCGACGAATCCGGACTCCGGCCGCGATTTACCCGTTTGCCGCCGGGTTCCGGGTCCGGCGCGATGCGCCGGCCCGGAACGAGGGCGGTGCCAGTTCCAGCCCAACAAGAAGAACCCGCATGAATCTCGATCTCGCCGGCCACGTCGTCCTCGTCACCGGACCCGCCAAGGGAATGGGCGCCGCCATCTCGCTCGCCTTCGCGGACGAAGGCTGCCGGCTCGCGCTGGTCGGCCGCGACACCGCCGCGATCGTACCGGTGGCGGCCGAGGCGAAGGAGCGCGGCGCCGACGCGATCGTGATCGCCTGCGACGTCACCGACGCGACGCAATGCGAGGCGGCGGTGGCCACGGCCTGCGAGACGTTCGGGCGGGTCGACGTGCTGGTCAACGTCGCCGGCGGCTCGGGGCCGATCGGCAAGACCGGTGCGCAGACGACGCCGCAAGAGTTCGACGAGATCGTGAAGCTCAACATGGGCGGCTGCTTCAATACCATCCGGGCCGTGCTGCCCGGCATGATGGCGCGGCGCTCCGGCAAGATCGTCAATGTGGGCGGCACGTTCGGGCTGCGCGGCCGCGCCGGGCGGCTCGCCTACTCGGCGTCCAAATGGGGACTGCGCGGCATCACCAAGAGCTTCGCGCTGGAGGCCGGTCCTTATAACATCAACGTCAACTGCGTCGCCCCCGGCATGGTCGAGGGGCCGCGCTTCCGTGAGAAAGTGTGCGCCGACATGGCCAAGACGCTCGGCATCTCGGTCGAGGAGGCGGCGACGCGCCATGCCGCGGACTATGCGCTGAAGCGCGTCTCGACCGACCAGGACGTCGCCAACGCCTGCCTGTTCCTGGCCAGCGACGTCTCCCGCCAGATCACCGGCGTCGACCTGCCGGTCGACGGTGGCTGGGCGATGCTGTGAGCGATCTCGTCAAGGAGACCATCATGACGGCCGATCTCGTCATCCACGGTGGCACCGTGGTCACCGACACGACGACGTTTCCGGCGAGCGTCGCCATCAAGGACGGCCGCGTCCTCTCGGTCGGCGCCCGCGAGGCGATGCCGAACGCGGCCGAGACGCTCGACGCGACCGGCTTGCACGTCCTGCCCGGCGCCATCGACGTGCACGTGCATTTCCGCGAGCCCGGCTACACCCACAAGGAGGATTTCGGCACCGGCACGGCGGCGGCGGCGTTCGGCGGCGTGACGACCGTGTTCGACATGCCGAACGTGATCCCGCCGACCGGCACGGCCGAGGCGCTGGCGGCGAAGCACGCGCTCGCGAGCGAGAAGGCCTATGTCGATTACGGCCTCTATGGGCTCCTGGGCGAGGACACGATCGCGCATGTGCCGGACCTCGTCGCCGGCGGCGTGATCGGCTTCAAGCTCTACATGGGCAACACCTTCGGCAACATTCCCTCGCCGACCACGGGCGGCATGCTGGAGGCGTTCGAGGTGGTCGCGCCTACGGCCAAGCGCGTCTCGCTGCATGCCGAAACCGCGTCGATCATGGCGCGGCGTGAATCACGACTTCGCGCGGCGGGACGCAAGGATCCGCTGGCGCATCTCGCGGCGCGGCCCGCCGTCGTCGCCGTCGAGGCGGTCTCGCGCGCGGCGGTTCTGTCCGAATGGACCGGCTGCCGGATTCACGTTCTGCATATTTCTTCTGCGGAAGAGCTGCGGCCACTCGCCGAAGCGAAAGCGCGCGGCGTCGACGTGACGGGCGAGACCTGCCCGCAGTATCTGCTGCTCGGCGCCGAGGACTACGACCGCATCGGCCCGGTGATCCGCGTCAACCCGCCGGTGCGCGAGGCGCGCAACCAGGCGCCGCTGTGGGCAGCCCTCGCGAGCGGCGTCGTCGACATGATCGCCACCGATCACGCTCCGCACATTCCGGACGAGAAGGTGCGCGACGACATCTTCACGGTGGATTGCGGTTTCCCCGGCGTCGAGACCCAGATGCCGCTGATGCTGACCGAAGTCGCGGCCGGCCGCATGTCGATCAGCGACTATGTGCGCTGGAGCGCCGTCAATCCGGCGAAGGCGTGGGGCCTCCATCCGCACAAAGGGATTCTGCAACCCGGCGCGCATGCCGACATCGCGATCGTCGATCTGAAGCGCGCCTGGACGATCGACGACGCGGCGCTCCAGTCGCGCGCAAAGATCACGCCCTGGCATGGGCGCGCCGTCACGGGCCTGCCGATCCACACGCTGGTGCGTGGCCGCTTCGTGATGAAGGATCGGACGCTGGTCGAGAGCGCGCGCGGCACCGGCCGCTCCGTGCACACGGTCCAGGACATGCCGGCGCCGCGTGTCGCCAACCCCGACGCCACCATGACCGAGATCGTCAAGATCCCCGCCCCCTCGCGCGGCGCCGCCGCGACCGGAGCCGCCGCATGAGCGCCGCCGTCGTTCCGCTCGGGAAGGAACCGTCCGTCCTGCCGTCGCTCGCCGACGGTGCGGCCGCCGAGCCGATCCATCTCGATTCCTACGTCGAGCTCGAGCGCACCACCGTCACGTATGGGCGCGCGCCGAATGTCGTGCACGCGCTCGCCGAGACGAATCTCAGGATCGCCAAGGGCGACTTCGTCGCGCTGGTCGGCCCGAGCGGCTGCGGCAAGTCGACCATTCTCAAGCTGGTCGGCGGGATTCTGCGCGCGTCGTCCGGCTACGTCTATGTCGCTGGGCGCGAGGTCGAGGCCGAGCCGGTGCGCATCGGCATGGCGTTCCAGAATCCGACCATGCTGCCGTGGCTGACGATCCGCGACAACGTGATGATGCCGCTGAAGATCGTTCCGCCGTTCCGGGCCGAGTACCGCCGGAAGCGCAAGGGCGAGTTCCGCGACCGTGTCGAGGCGCTGCTCGCGCAGGTCGGCCTCAAGGGCTTCGGTGACAAGCATCCCTGGCAGCTCTCGGGCGGCATGCTGCAGCGCGCCTCGCTGTGCCGGGCGCTGGTTCACGATCCGCAGCTCCTGCTGCTCGACGAGCCGTTCGGCGCGCTCGACCAGTTCACCCGTGAGGAGCTGTGGTCGATCATGCAGCAGCTCTGGATCACCCGGCGGCCGACCGTGCTGCTGGTGACGCACGATCTGCGCGAGGCCGGCTATCTCGCCAACCGCATCTGCGTGATGAGCGCGCGCCCCGGCCGCATCATCGACGACAAGGTGTTCGAGGCGCCGCGCCCGCGCACCCTCGCCATGACCTACGAGCCCGACTTCGTCGCCATGACCCAGCGCCTGCGCGCGCTGATCGTCGAGGCCCGCACCGACGAGCCGGAGGTGTGATGCACCTGATCTCTGCATTACGCGGACGGCCCCGCTCTCACCCTCTCCCTGAGGGAGAGGGTCGGGCGCGAGCGCAGCTCGCGACCGGGGTGAGGGTTTACGGCGCTGGTGACGGACCTCGGCACCCCCTCACCCGGAGCCCGCGCGATGCGCGGTCTCCGACCTCTCCCCGCAGGGGAGAGGTGACGTCCCTCGCCAGGCCATCCGACCGGAGTGTCGCGCCATGAACTCCAACCTCCGACGAAAGATCGCATCCGTCGTCCTGATCGTCGGCCTGTTCGTCGTGTGGGAGGTGTTGTGCCTCGCCTTCGGGGTGAGCGACACGGTGCTGCCGCGCCCGAGCCAGATCGTCGCGACGCTGTGGCAGCGCTTCCCGGCGCTGTGGCCGCACACGCTGCAGACCCTCTACACGACGCTGCTCGGCTTCGTGCTGGGAGTCGGGATCGGCATCGTCGTCGGCGTGCTGATCGGCTGGTCGAAGCTCGCCTACGACGTCGCCTATCCGCTGCTCGTCGGCTTCTCGTCGATCCCGAAGGTCGCCGTGGTGCCGATCTTCGTGCTCTATTTCGGCGCCGGCACGGTGCCGGCCGTGCTCACCGCGCTGATCATGAGCATCTTCCCCGTGGTCGTGAACGTCGCGACCGGGCTCGCGACCACCGAGCCGGAACTCGAGGACGTGATGAAGACGCTGCGGGCGACCAAGTTCGACATCCTGTGGAACGTCGGGCTGCCGCGCGCGATGCCGTACTTCTTCGCTTCGTTGAAGGTCGCCGTGACGCTCGCCTTCGTCGGCTCGGTGATCTCCGAGACCGTGGCGTCGAACCGCGGCATCGGCAACATGATGATGATCGCCTCGTCGTCCTTCGACGTGCCGCTCGTCTTCGCCGGCCTGTTCATCCTGGCCGCGCTCGGCATCATCCTCTACGGCGTCTTCTCGCTGATCGAGGGTCGCATCACCGGCTGGGCTCACCGCAAGACCGAGTTCGCGATGGGGTGAGGGGGCTTCTCGCCACGCAGGAGCTTTCGACATGACCACGCTCGACGCCGCCGAGGTGATCGCCGGGCCGGATGGTGCGACGCTCGCCGACCGGACGATCATGCTCGCCGACGGTCGCGTCGCCGCGATGGCGCCGTCCGCGGCGGCGGCCCGCAGCGGACGGCTGGTGATGCCGGCGCTGGTCAACGCGCACGATCATGCGCGCGTGGTGCGATCGAGCCAGATCGGCAATGTCGACGTGGCGCTGGAGGCGTGGCTGCCGCATCTCGCCGCCATCCCGGCGGTCGATCCCTGGCTCACGGCGGCCGTCGCGTTCGGGCGCAGCGCGCGCGCCGGCATCGCGGTCGAGATGGCGCACTACACCCGCGTCCAAGGGCTGACCGCCTATCTGGACGAAGCCCGCGCGGTGGCGAAGGCGGCACGCGACGTCGGCATCCGGATCGCGTTCGCGGTACAGTGTCGTGACAGGAACCCGCTGGTCTACGGGCCGCACGGCGATCTGCTCCGCCGCCTGTCGCCGTCCGCCTGCGCTTGCGTGACGGAGAAGCTCACGCGGGCGCCGCTCCCTGCCGCCGACCAGATCGCGCTGGTCGAGGCGACGGCCGCGGCGATCGCGGGCGAGGGCGTCACGGTGCAGTACGGGCCGGCCGGCCCGCAATGGTGCAGCGACGATCTGCTCGGCCGCATCGCGCAGAGCGCCGCCGCGCACGGCCGGCGCGTCCACATGCATCTGCTGGAGAGCCGCTACCAGCGCGCCTGGGCCGACGCGACCTATCCGCACGGCCTGTTGAATCACCTCGATGCGCTCGGCCTGGTGAACGAGCGCATCTCGTTCGCGCACGGCACCTGGCTGCGGCCTGACGAGATGGAGCTGATCGCGGCGCGCGACGCCACCATCGTCGTCAACACCTCCTCCAATCTGGTGCTGCGCTCCGGCGTCGCGCCGGTCGCCGAGATGCTGAAGCGCGGCTGCCGCGTCGCCATGGGGCTCGACGGCGTCGCGCTCGACGAGCAGGAGGATCCGCTCGCCGAATTGCAGCTCGCCTATCTGCTGCACAAGGGCGAGGGCTTTTCCACGGCGATGTCGCGCGGCGATCTTTTGGCGTTCGCGTTGCGTAACGGCCGCTTCGCCGTGCTCGGCGAGGACGCCGGCGGCACGATCGCGCCCGGCGCACCGGCCGACCTCCTGGGGCTCGATTGGGACGCGTTGACGGCCGACCGGCTCGACGACACGGTGCCGCCGCTGGAGACGCTTTTGGCACGCGCCCGGCGGTGCCACATCAAGGAGCTCTATGTCGCCGGCCGGCAGGTGGTGCGCGACGGCACCGTCACCGGCGTCGACCTGCCCGCCCTGGAAACCGAGCTGCTGGCGATCCTGAAGGCGCGCTTCGGCACCACGTCCGAGATTCGCGGGGCCTTGCCGGAGCTGCGCGCCGCGCTCGCCGGTTATTACGCAGCCGACACGTTCATCTGCTCCTGATCCTCCCCATCCGATCATTTCGAGTGTCGATCATGACCCGCCGTGCCTATGTCCACCGCATCGCCGCTGCCGCGCCCGACGACGTGTCCGGCATCGAGAACGCCATCTCGGACGGCCGTATCGATCCGGCCGGCATCGTCGCCATCTTCGGCAAGACCGAGGGGAACGGCTGCGTCAACGATTTCGCCCGCGGCTTCGCGACCCAGTCGCTCGGCCTGATGCTGCAGCGGCATATGAGTGCCGAGGCCGCGCACGCCGTCTGCCTGGTGATGTCGGGCGGCACCGAGGGCGGGATGTCGCCGCACTGGACCGTGTTCGAGCGGCGCGACACCGTCGAGGGGCCGAACGGGGTGGCGCTCGCCATCGGCCGCACCCGCACGCCGGTGCTGCCCTTCGGCGATCTCGGCCGCGTCGCCGAGGTCGACATGGTGGCGGCGGGTGTGCGGGCCGCGATGGCGGATGCCGGCATCACGGATCCGGCCGACGTTCACTTCGTCCAGATCAAGTGCCCGCTGCTCACGCTCCGCCGCATCGGCGAGGCCGAGGCGAAAGGCGAGACGGTTTCGACCCGCGACACGCTCAAGTCGATGGGGCTGTCGCGCGCCGCGAGTGCGCTGGGGGTCGCCGTCGCGCTCGGCGAGATCGCACGTGATCAGATCACGGACGACAAGATCGCGACCGACTGGTCGCTGTGGTCCGGCCGCGCCTCGTGCTCGTCCGGCATCGAGCTTCTGGATCACGAGATCGTCGTGCTCGGGTCGTCTCCGGCCTGGGCCGGGCCGCTGGTGATCGATCACGCCGTGATGGCCGACGGCATCGACGTCGAGCCGGTGCGCGCCGCGCTGCGCCGCCTCGGCTTTTCGGCCGACGGCCAGCTCTCGCCCGCCGAGCGCGGTCGCCTCGTCGCGCTGCTCTCGAAGGCCGAGGCGAGCCACGACGGCAAGATCCGCGGCCACCGCCACACCATGCTGGACGATTCCGACATCTCCGCCACCCGCCACGCCCGCGCCTTCGTCTGTGGCGCGCTCGCCGGCCTGGTCGGCCACGCCGAGATCTACGTCTCCGGCGGCGCCGAGCATCAGGGCCCCGATGGCGGCGGCCCGGTCGCCGTCATCGCCACGCGGGCGGGGTGACCGGGTCACTGGTGGAAGAAGCCAAAGGATTCGTCATGGCCGGGCTCGTCCCGGCCATCCACGATCTTTCATTATAGGCGCCGCAAGACGTGGATGCCCGCGAGGAGCGCGGGCATGACGAGCTCCGGGGGCGGCGATGAGTCTGCTCATCCCGTCTGGGGCTGCTCGCCGGCGATGAAGCGGCGCAGCTTGGCGAGCTCGGCGGCGAGGAAATCGAGGAACACCCGCACCCGGGCGGCGTGGCGGAGATCCGGATGGGTCAAGAGCCAGAGATCGGCCGCAAGCGCCGGGTCGGGCGGCGCGAGGCGGACGAGGGCCGGCCGGGCGTCGCCGATCAGGCAGGGCAGGTGGCCGATGCCGAGCCCGCTCTCCACCGCCTCGGCGAGCCCCAGCACCGAGTTCACCCGGTAGGCGACGCGCTCCGGTGCCACGTTGGCGCGGACATACTTGACGGCCTGCAGGGCGGCGAGGTGCTCGCCGAGCGCGATCCAGTCGCGCCCGTGCAGCGCTTCCGCGTCGGCGGGCGCGCCCTCCGGGAAGTCGACGGCGCGGCCGTAGAGTGCCCAGGCGATGGTCGCGGCGCGCCGGCCGACCAGGGTCTCGGGCGGCTGGTCGGTCGCCCGGATCGCCACGTCGGCGTCGCGCTTGGAGAGGTTGAGGGCCTGGTTGGTCAGCACGATGTCGAGCCGCACGTCCGGGCAGGCGATGCGGAACTTGGCGAACAGCGGCGTGAGCAGATGGACGAGCAGCGAGTCGTTGGTCGTCACTCGCAGCTCGCCCGAGGGCGTCACGGCCTGGCCGGCGAGCCGACGCGTGACGGCGGCGACGTCCTCGTCCATGCGGCGGGCGAGCGCGATCATCTCCTCGCCGGCCGCGGTCGCGGCGTAGCCGGAGCGATGGCGCTCGAACAGCGGCGTGCCGAGAGCCTCCTCGATCTGACCGAGCCTTCGGAACACGGTCGAGTGGTTGATGCCGAGCAGCCCGGCCGCGGCCGGCAGGGTGCCGGCGTCGGCGATCGCCTTGATCAGGCGAAAGTCGTCCCAGGCCAGGGATTTTTGGGAGTCGGGCATCGGGGGTGCCTCGCTGTTTCCGTGGCCGCAATACAGCAGGCGGTTCTGCACTTCAAGGATTGCGTCGACGCAATGGCGCGGCGGCGGTCGGGCTGCCATCTTGGGCGGGACAGAAGCGGGCGAGCCCGCGCCGGGACATCCCGGCATCCCCGGAGACACCCGCGGAGACACCTGGAGATCACCCCCATGGCCCACGGCATTCATCATGTGACCATCATGGCTGGTCGCGCCCACCGCAACCTCGACACCTACACGCGGACGCTCGGCCTGCGGCTGGTCAAGAAGACCGTCAACTTCGACGATCCCGGCACCTATCACTTCTATTACGGCGACGAGACCGGCCGGCCCGGCACCATCGTCACGTTCTTCCCGTGGGAGCACACCGCCCCCGGCCAGTCGGGCGTCGGCGAGACGATCGAGACGGCGCTGCGCATCCCGGAGACGGCGATCGCGTTCTGGACGCACCGGCTGGTCGAGGCGGGGCTTCGCCACGAGGCGCCGGCGAAGCGCTTCGGCGAGACCGTGATCCGCTTCCGCGATCCGGACGGCACCCGGCTCGCCCTCGTCGGCGTGCCCGGCATCGAACGCGAGCCGGCGTGGAGCACGGCCGAGATCCCGGCCGAGGTGGCGATCCGCGGGGTCCATTCGGTCGGCCTCCTGGTCGCCGACACGGCGCCGACGGGCGCGATCCTAACCGGCGTGCTCGGCTTCGCGGAAGTCGCCCGCGACGAGGACGTGGTGCGCTATCGCGCGGCGGACGCCTCCGATGACACGCCGGGCGCCATCGTCGACCTGCACCGGGCCGGCGCTCCGTTCCGCGGCCGGCTCGGCGCCGGCTCGGTCCACCATGTCGCCTTCCGGGCGGCCGACGACGCGGCGCAGGCCGCGATGGTGACGCGGCTTTCGGCCGAGCACGGGCTGCGCACCACCGAGCAGCGCGACCGCAACTACTTCCGCTCGGTCTATTTCCGCGAGCCGGGCGGCGTGCTGTTCGAGATCGCGACCGATGTGCCCGGCTTCGCCGTGGACGAGCCGGTCGCGGCCCTCGGCACGGCGCTCAAGCTGCCGGCCCGATACGAGGGCCGGCGCGCCGCCATCGAGGCCGTGCTGCCGCAGGTGGCGTGACGGCCCGAACCGGTGCGACGCGGTCCCTCTCCCCGCGCGCGGGGAGAGGGTGGCCCGGACCGAAGGTCCGAGTCGGGTGAGGGGGCGCTTCCGCAAGGCAGAGAGCTGGATGCTGAGACTCAGACGCAGAGACTCGCGGCGACGCCCCCTCACCCGCCGTCCGCGCTGATCGCGCGAACGTCGACCTCTCCCCGCAGGCGGGGAGAGGTGAGCCGCGCCGGTTTGTGAATCCACTTCATCACATGACCCTCACCCCCGAGGCCGAAATGTCCGTCGCAACGACCAAGACCTCCGCGCTCGATCTGCATGTCCACCGCTTCGTTCCGGCCACCCGACCGGGCCGGCCGCCGCTGTTGCTGCTGCACGGCACCGGCGGCGACGAGACCGATCTGATCGGGCTCGGGCAGTCGCTGGCGCCCGGGGCGGCGCTGCTGTCGCCGCGCGGCAACGTGCTGGAGGGGCGGGCGCCGCGCTTCTTTCGACGTCTCGCCGAGGGCGTGCTCGACCAGGACGACGTGCGCCGCCGCGCCGCCGACCTCGCCATGTTCGTCGGCGCGGCGCGGGAAAAATACGGGATCGCCGCGCCCGTCGCGCTCGGCTTCTCCAACGGCGCGAACATCGCGGCGGCGCTGCTGCAGCTTCACCCCGGCGTGCTGTCGGGTGCCGTGCTGTTGCGCGCCATGGTGCCGCTCGACCCGGCGCCCGCCGCGACCGGGCTCGCCGGCACGCCGGTGCTGATCGTCGCCGGCGACGCCGACCCGATCATGCCGCCGGGCGATCCGGAGAAGCTCGCGGCGACCCTGACGGCGGCCGGTGCCGACGTGACGCTGCGCACCGTGCCGGCCGGCCACGGTCTCGGCCGCGCCGACCTTGCGCTTGCGGCCCAGTTCCTGGCGCGGCTCGGCTGAGCCGCCCACCGACCCGTGACCCACGATTCAAAGCCCGATACGGACTCAGAAAGGCACCCCCCATGCAGCTCACCGGCATCCATCATCTCACTGCCGTGACGGCGGACGCGCCCGGCAACCACGCCTTCTACACGGGCACGCTCGGAATGCGGCTCGTGAAAAAGACCGTGAATCAGGACGACGTCTCGGCCTATCACCTGTTCTATGCCGACGGCCTCGCCTCGCCCGGCTCCGACCTCACCTTTTTCGACTGGCCGGTCGGGCGGGAGCAGCGCGGCACCCACAGCATCACCGGCACCGGCCTGCGGGTCGCCGGCGAGGCGAGCCTCGTCTGGTGGAAGGCGCGGCTCGCCGCCGCCGGCGTGACGCATGGCGACATCGTGCTGCGCGACGGCCGCGCGACGCTCGACCTCGAGGACTTCGAGGGCCAACGCCTCAGCCTCATCGACGACGGCGGCGCCGGCGACGCGCATGCCTGGGCCGGCAGCCCGGTGCCGGCCGCGCACCAGATTCGCGGGCTCGGGCCGATCACGATCTCGGTGCCGGATCTCGGCCCCACCGATGCGGTGCTGACCGCGCTGATGAACATGCGGCGCGAGCGCGACTACGAGACGCCCGGCCATCCCGGCTCCCGGACGCATGTCTATGCGATGGGGCCGGGCGGACCGGCCGCCGAGCTGCATGTCGCGGTCGAGCCCGGGCGGCCGGTCGCCGGACCCGGCGCCGGTGGCGTTCACCACGTCGCGTTCCGGGTGCCGGACGAGGCCTATCAGGACTGGGCCGAGCGGCTGCGCCGCATGCGCGTGCCGTCGAGCGGCCCGGTCGACCGCTACTACTTCCGCAGCCTCTATTTCCGCGAGCCGAACGGCATCCTGTTCGAGATCGCCACCGACGGGCCGGGCTTCGCGGTCGACGAGCCCCTGGAGGTCTTGGGCGAGCGGCTCGCGCTGCCGCCGTTCCTCGAGCCGCGGCGGGCCGAGATCGAGGCCGGCCTCACGCCCTTGTGACGGTCCGGCCGCTCCGGATTCGGCTCTGCATCGCCCGCCGCGACGGAACGCCGCGACGGGCGATTTCTCCATTCCGTCCGAGGTATGTTAGTATGACTTAAACCGGATCGGGGAATCATCGTCCGGTCGATTCGAACATGGGCCGGCGCGGGTCCGGCCCGGTGAAATTTGCCGACGCCTCGGATTTGGAGTGTTCTATGAATATCATCTACGCGCTTGCCGTCGTGGTGCTGACCCTCGTCGCCGTCTTCAAGATGCCCTATCCGGGCGCCAAGACCCTCGCCGTGTCGCCGAATCCGGTGTCCGCCGCGGTCGCCGCCCCGACGCCGAGCGAGCCTGTCGTCGCCGCCAAGCCCGAGCCGCCGCGCATCCAGTATGTCAGCACCAGACAGTGCAACCGCACCGCCTGGGGCAACATGAACTGCACCGAGATCACCACGGTGAAGCGCGGCTCCTGACGGGCTGTTCGAACACGAGATTCCGACACGACGACGGGCGTGGCGGCTCTCCGGGCCGCCGGATGTCCGTGAGCGCCGTGCCGTGATTTGCCGATCGCGTGTCGATTTGTCGAGCTGACGTCCGCCGCGGTCATGGCCGGCGCGTCTCGGTCATTCTCCCGCCGCTTCGGTGCCGGCACCCTGTTTCGGCGTCGGCATCGGATCGTGGATGTCCGCGACGTGCGGGCACGACCCGCATGAGGCGCGGTCGCGCGGCCGGTCGGCGGCCGCCGTGCCGTGCTCGCCTCGGCCTCGGGCGCCGCCGGTCCCCTGAACCACCTCGCCGATCCCGCCGCATGCCGGGCAGACGCCGCCGTCCCGCTTGCCGGAGCCTTCCGATCCGGGCCGATCGCCTCGCCGGTGCCGGGTGTGCCGGCCGGCGCCTCGTCGGGACGACCGCCGTCGTCGCACCCGGTTCGTGAGAGACGTCCCGTCGTTCCTTCCCGTCCGATCGGGCCCGCGGCGGCGGTCGCACGGGACCGACGCGTCGTCGCACCGACGCGGCGGGCCGCGACGCTGCGCGACCAGCGGCGTTGTCCGAACGCGACACCATCAAATCACGATCTCGATCATCACGTGATCTGTTCGACAGCATCGTCATCCGACGTATGACGTAAGACGAGAAGTGGCTCGCAGACAGGCCATCGACTTCCTCGACGGAATGATCGACCATGAGCACGCGGTCATCCGGATTCCGAAGTTCGCTGGCCCGGACTAGATCCGAACGACTCGACCCGTCCGACTTTCGACGTGGTCGCGCGCTCGACGACAGATCCGTCCTCCGACGTCTTGATCCCTACTCCTGCTCCCTTCGTTCCGCTCTCTCGCCCTGCTCGTCGTCGCTCCGCACGTCCGCTCGTCGACACCGTCTTCCATCCGACCGGCCATCACGAGGACGCATATGATCAGATCGTTGGGTTTCGTCGTCGCCGCGGCGCTCGCCGGCGCGGCCCTGTTGCCGGCGCCCGCCGAGGCGCAGCAGACCTTCAGTCGCGCGGTGCGCATCGTGGTGCCCTACGCGCCCGGCGGCACCTCCGACATCCTGGCGCGCCTGATCGCGCCCAAGCTGCAGGAGGCGATCGGTCAGGCCGTGGTCGTCGAGAACAAGCCGGGCGGCTCCGGCAATATCGGCGCCGACGCGGTCGCCAAGGCGCCGAAGGACGGCCATTCGCTGCTGCTGCTCGACGTCGGCACGCTGGCGCTGGCCCCGAGCCTGTTCCCCGACCTCACCTTCGATCCGCAGAAGGATCTGGCTCCGGTCGGCATGATCATGTTCGCGCCCTATGTGCTGGCCGTCAGCCCGGCGACGCCGGCCAAGTCGGTCGCCGAGCTGATCAGCTGGGCCAAGGCCAATCCGGGCAAGCTCGCGGTCGCCAACTCCGGCATCGGCGGCATGAATCACGTCACCCCGATCCGCATCGCCAAGGCGCTCGGCATCGAGTGGAAGAACGTGCCGTATCGCGGCGGCGCCGCCGCGACCCGCGCCGTGGTGTCGGGCGAGAGCCAGGTGATCTTCAACGGCGTCACGGCGACGCTGCCTTTCGTCAAGAACAACCAGCTCGTCGGTCTCGCGGTTTCCGGCCCCGAGCGGCTGAAGTCCGCGCCGGATCTCCCGACCTTCGACGAGGCCAAGCTGCCGGCCGGTGACGCCGGCACCTGGCAGGGCCTGATGGTGACGGCCGGCTCGCCGCCCGAGCTCGTCGCCAAGCTCGACACCGAGCTGAAGAAGATCCTCGCGAGCCCGGACATCGCCCAGAAGATCGCCGATCTCGGCGGCACCGTGAAGGCCGACGGCCCGGCGGCGTTCCGCACCTGGTTCGCCGACAACGTGAAGACTCTCGGCGCGGTCGTTCGCGAGAACGGCATCAAGGGCGAGTGAGGGAGCGCGAAGCGCCATGGATGGCCGCCGGATCGATCTGCAGGATCTGCTGTTCGGCCTGTTCCTGGTGGCGGTCGCCGTGTTCACGGGGATCGCGACCTGGAGCTTGCGGGTCGGAACGGCGGCCAACATGGGGCCGGGCTACATGCCGCGGGCGATCGCCGTCGCGGTGCTCGGCTTCGGCTTGTTCTTCGTCGTGCGCGGGCTTCTCGCGCCGTTCAAGCGCATCGCGCCGCCACAGGCGCGCGCCGTCGTGTTCATCCTCACGGCGGTCGCCGCCTTCGCGCTGCTCGTCACCACGGCGGGACTGATGATCGCGTCGGTCGTCACCATCGTGATCGCCGGCTTCGCCAGCCGCGAGACGCGGCCGCTGGAGACCGTGCTGTTCGGCAGCGCCATGGCGGTCGGGGCCGTGCTCCTGTTCGTCCAAGCCCTGAAGCTTCCGGTGCCGATCTGGCCCTGGTGAGGAGACGACCGCCATGGACCTGTTCGGCAATCTCGCGCTCGGCCTCGCCACCGCGGTCGAGCCGATCAACCTGCTCTACTGCCTGATCGGCGTGATCATCGGCACCGCCATCGGGGTGCTGCCCGGCATCGGCCCGATCCCGACCGTCGCGCTCCTGCTGCCGTTCACGTTCGGGCTCGCGCCGACCTCGGCCTTCATCATGCTGGCCGGCATCTTCTACGGCGCTCAGTACGGCGGCTCGACCACGGCCATTCTGGTCAACGTGCCGGGCGAGACCTCGTCGGTCGTCACCTGCCTGGACGGCCACAAGATGGCGCAGAACGGCCGCGCCGGGCCGGCGCTGGCGATCGCCGCCATCTCCTCGTTCTATGCCGGCACCATCGCGACCGTCGTAATCTGTCTGCTCAGCCTGCCGTTGTCGGTGCTGGCGCTGAAGTTCACGGCGGTCGAGTACTTCTCGCTCCTGGTGCTCGGCCTGCTCGCCGCCGTGATCCTCGCGCACGGCTCGGTCATGAAAGCGCTCGCCATGGTGCTGCTCGGCCTGCTGCTCGGGCTGATCGGCATCGACGTCTCGTCCGGCGCGGCTCGCATGACCTTCGGGGTCGCCGAGCTCGGCGACGGTATCGACTTCGTCCCGGTCGCCATGGGCCTGTTCGGGCTGGGCGAGATCATGGCCAATCTGGAACGGCCGCCGATGCGTCAGGTGGTCAGCCAGAAGGTGCGCGACCTGATCCCGAGCCGCGCCGACCTCGAGGCGGCATTCCCGGCGATGACGCGCGGCACCCTGATCGGCTCGATCCTCGGCGTGCTGCCCGGCGGCGGCGCCGCGCTGCCGCCGTTCACGGCCTATGCGCTGGAGAAGAAGATCTCGAAGAACAAGGCGATGTTCGGCCACGGCGCGATCGAGGGCGTCGCGGCGCCCGAGGCCGCCAACAATGCCGGCGCGCAGACGAGCTTCATCCCGCTCCTGACGCTGGGCATTCCGGCGAACGCCTTGATGGCCCTGATGATCGGCGCCCTGATGATGCACGGCATCCAGCCGGGCCCGCAGATCATGACCGAGCAGCCGCAGCTCGTCTGGGGCGTCATCGCCTCGATGTGGGTCGGCAACCTGATGCTCCTGATCATCAACCTGCCGCTGGTCGGGATCTGGGTGTCGATGCTGAAGATCCCCTACCGGCTGCTGTTCCCGGCGATCGCGCTTTTGTGCTGCATCGGCACCTACGGCATCGCCAACAGCGTGTTCAACATCTGGCTGATGCTGGCCTGCGGGCTGATCGGCTACTTCTTCATCAAGGTCGGGGCGGAGCCGGCGCCGCTGCTGCTCGGCCTCGTGCTCGGGCCGCAGCTCGAGGAGAACTTCCGCCGCGCCATGATGCTGTCCGACGGCGATTTCGCCGTGTTCGTGCAGCGGCCGATCAGCGCGACCCTGCTCGGCGTCGCGGCGCTGCTGATCCTGGTGCTGCTGTCGCCGACCGTCTTCAAGAAGCGCAAGGAGGCGCTGGCGGAGTAGGCGGCGACGGGACCACCGCCTTCGCGGGATGAACGGCGTGCGGGGGGATCTCGTTGCCCGTGACGCAGGAGGTCGCCGCGCGCACAATGGCGACTGCCGTCGTCCCGGAGGTCGCCATGCCGTGCCGTCTCGTCGTCTTGCCGACCGTCGTCTTGCCGGCTCTGGGCCTGCTCGCCGCCCTCGCGCCGGACATCGCCCTGGCCCAGCTCACCACGACGCCGGGGCCGGGCGGCATGCCGATCGCGCCGGGCGCGCCCGTGCAGGGCTGGACGCCGGGCGGCGTCGGCATCGGCGGCGGCCGCATCGCGCCGGGACCGGCCGCCCGCGACGTGCCGATGTACCGGCGTGGACCGGGCGACGTCCCGGTTCTGGTCTCGCCGCCGGCCCGCGAGCGGCGCGGTGCTGCGGCCGGGGCGGGGGCTGCCGAAGCCGCGACGATCGGCGCCGGGGCGGTGCTCGGCGGCGCCGCGCCCGACTGCGGCACCGGGGGCTGCCTGCCGAGCAGCCTGCGGCTCACCATCGACACCGCGAAGACGCCGGACGCCGCGCCGCCCGACGGGCCGGTCGATACGGTGCAGACGCTGTTCGCGGCGCTGCGCGCCTGCTGGACGCCGCCGGCCGAGAGCGAGCGCAAGCCCGGCATGGAGATGACGGTGCGGTTCGGCCTCTCTCGTGACGGCCGCCTGATGGGACCGCCCTCCGTCACCTACGCCACCAAAGGAGCCTCGAAGGAGACCCGCGAGGCTTATCGCGCCGCCATCACGGCGAGCCTCGACGGCTGCGAGCGGCTGCGGTTCTCGCAGGGGTTCGGCCGCGGCCTCGCCGGGCGCCCGCTGTTCGTCCGCTACATCGACGGGCGTGCCGACTGAGCGGTCCGAGAGTCGAGTCCGCCCGGCGCTGTCACCTCATGCGTCGGAGAACCGGGCTCGGAGGATCGGCCATGCTGCTGGCGTCGGGACCGAAGCTCACCGCGGCCGCGCGCGCCGGGCCGCTGGTGGCCGGTGGCGTCGCGTTTCTGGCCCTCCCGGCGCCGCCGGAGCTGCCGCACGAGACCGGCCCGACGGCGCCGCAGTCGGTCGGCCGTTTTGGCAGCAATGCGAAGGGGCTCGCCGCCGTCGCCGGCAACGTGTGGGCGTGGACCGAGATCTGCGTCGCGTGGGCCGCGCTCGACGCCTCGGGCGAGACGCGGCCGACCACGGTCGATTGCGGCGTGCCGCCCGCCAATCTCGGCTTCCGCCTGGTGGTCGAGATCGGCCCGGTCGATCGGCCGGCCGGCCTTCGAACGATGGTCCGGACCCTGGTCGGCGGCTGATCAGGACCAGGACGCGCCGGCCGCGTCGGCGGCCCGGCAGGCGACCGCGTGGAGCGGGTCGTCCTTCGGGCATTGGTCCGTGACGGTCTGCCGGGTCGGCGCGAGGCCGATCCAGGCGTCGACGAGAGCCGGGTCGAAGCCCGCCTCGCGGCGCTCGCCGACCTGCATCAGCGGCCGGCGGATCAGCAGCGGATCGGCGAGCATCAGGGCGATCGCCGTCTCGGCGGTCTGCAGGGCCGGCACCACCTCGCCGGACTTCACCCGCGGCGACGAGCCGTTGAACCACGCCGTCACGGGCCGCTCGCCGAAGAAGGGGCGCAGTCGCTCCGCCGTCCACGGCTCGCCGAGCAGATCACGAACCTCGACCTCGTGGCCCGAGGCGCGCAGCAGCGCCTTCTGGCGCGCATTGCCGCCGCAGCCGGGCTTCTCCCAGAAGACCACCGTCGCCATTGTCGCAAACCCTCCATCCGGCCGCTGCCCGAGAGCCGGAGAAGCAAGCGACGGGCCGGCGGGTCGCGGCGGGTGTTCCGCGTCAACGGGGCCGAAATGGCAAAGGGCCCCGAGGAGACCTCGGAGCCCTTGCCGTTTCACCCGACGCGGCCTCTGTTGGGACTTCGGCCCGGAGGGTCGGAGTCGCGGTCGACCGTGTCAGTAGCGCGCCATCACCGGGGCGCCCATCCCGCCGAACCGGTAGTTCAGGCCGATCTTGGCGGTGTGGATGCCGCCGACGTCCTGCGAGAAGCAGCCGACGACTGCCGTGGTCGAGCCGCAGGCGCCCTGCGTCTCGTCGAGGCCGATATACATGTACTCGGCCTTGACGCTCCAGTTCATGTCGAACGCCCACTCGAGGCCGCCGCCGACCGTCCAGGTGGCGACCGTGTCGCTGATCGACACCGACGCGGTCGGGATCGTGTAGGTGCTCTCGACGCCCACGAAGGCGACGCCGCCCTTGGCGTAGAGGAGCGCCTGGCCGAACGAGTAGCCGAGCCGGCCGGTGATCATGCCGTACCAGTCGCCGGCCTTGCTGGACGCCCAGTAGCCAGTGCCGCGCAGCGGATCGTAGGCCGAGCCTTCGACACTCAGGTAGCCGAGCTCGCCCTCGAGGCCGAGCACGAAGGGCGAGCCGACCGGCTGCCAGTTGCAGCCCACCGTGCCGCCGCCGATGAAGCTCGAGTCGGTGTTGTAGGCATAGCCATAGGCGTTGGCGAAGCCGGCCGTGTACGGGTAGGCGGTCGAGTCGCTGCCCGACCAGGCGCCGCCGACATAGCCGCCGATGTAGCAGCCGGTCCACGAGAACACCGGCGCCATCACGGGCGGCGGGGCCTTCACGGGCATGCGGGCCGAGAGGTCCGCGGCGCCGGCGACGCCAATCGACATGACGGTCGCGACCGTCGCCATCAGAATCTTCTTCATTGGTCCAACCCCTCGTTCTCAGGTGGACGCAATCTGACTCGAACCGTCGAAAAATTGGTGTCAATTTTGCCACACCGGGGCGCATCCCCAGGCGTAGTTAATGGAGCGTTAACAAGGGGTTGAGGAATGTGCGCGATGATCGAGGTGGGCGGTCTCGGCGCCCGCGCCCCGCGCCCCGCGCCCCGCGTCGCCCGGCGCGGACACGGGAGCCGTCACAGATGCATGGCGCCGAAGCCGATCCGCTCATGATTGGTGAGCTGATGCATGGCGGAGTCGCCGTAGGCGGCGATCGCCAGCCACCTGCCGTCCGACACGATGGCGACCTTGATCTTCAGGCTGGAGCTGTCGACGACGGCGTGGGTGAGCCCGTGCCAGGCCTCCAGCCCGGCGTGAATGATCGCGTGGATCGGCCCGGCCCGCTCCGGCACCGTGTCGGCCTTGAGGGCGGCGCCGATCAGCGAGCGCACGAACACCCGCTCGATGTCGCCCTTGCGGCCGCTCACATAGGTGACGGTGAGACGGAGATGCGGGTCGTCCTTCAGCGAGTTTTTGATTCGGACTTCTTCGTCGTCGCTCGACATGGCCGTGATCAGAGCCAGCTTGCCGATGCGGTCGGTGGCGATGTCCATGGAGATCACCTTCGGGATCGGGGGAGCGAGGCGCCGTCCCGTCACGGCGTGGCGCGATTGATAGCGCTCCCGAGCGCGCCGAAGAAGTCGCATTCCTGCTGATCATCGCGGCCGTGCGTTTTTCGCCGGGCTCGTCGAAACAGCTCGAAAAATCAGGGACACCGGATTCGCCCCATCCGTGATTCTGCTTGCCCGACCGCTGATTGACAGTCCGGGTCGACAGGAACAGATTGCCGTCGTCCCGTGACGGATGGCCGCGCTCACGGAGCACGCGAAACTCAGAGATCGGCCACGACAGTTCCTGCGGCTCCTTCGAGCGGCGAGTCCCGAGACCCTGGTCCGACGACGCGACGCCCGAAGCGATCCGATCCCCGCCAAGTGACCACGCGAACCTAGCGACGGCGTTTCTCCAGCCGTGACGTGCCTTCCGGCACGCGCGCTGCGCCCTTTGCCGCGTCCGACGACGACGTCGTCCGGACCCGCGAGCGCAGGAGTGTCGTCGTGGGTTGCTCTCCCGTCCTTCCGGACACGCCCGTCTGTCCCGCTCTGCTCGACGCCGCCGCCTGGCGGATCGGGTCGGCGGCGCTCGCCGGGCTGCTCCTCGAGGTCTGCTCCCACCCGAAACCCGGCCTGGTGACGCCGCGCTCCATGGGTGCGCACGCCGACATGGACGTGCGCACCTTCATGCTCTCCTCGGCCGCGATCGCGCCCTGCCTGTTCCAGTGCGCCGCGCTCGGTCGCTCGCATCGCGGCCGGCTCCGCGATCTGCTGCCGGCCGTCCGCGCCGTCGGACGTGATCACGATGCCGCGCTGCTCGGCGCCACCAACGGCGTCAACACCCAGCGCGGCGCGCTGTTCTGCGCGGGCCTGCTCGCCGCCGCGGCCGGCTGCGTCAGCCGGACCACCGACATGCCGCGCGCCGAGGACGTGCTGCGGACGGTCGGCGCCATCACCGAAGGCCTGTGCGCCCGCGAGCTGCACGGCCGCACCGGCACGCCGCGCACCGCTGGCGAGATCCTGTTCCGTCGTCACGGCACGCTCGGCATCCGCGGCGAGGTCGAGGCCGGCTTCCCCACCGTGCTCGATTGCGGCCTGCCGGCGTTGCGCACCGCGCTCGCCGCCGGCCACGGTCTCGACCGCGCGCTCGTCCATGCGCTGATCGCGCTGATCGCGGTCGCCGACGACACCACCGTGATGTGGCGCGGCGGCCCGGCGGCGCTCGACTTCGTCCGCGCCGAGGCGCGCCGCGTGATGGACCTCGGCGGTGCCCTGACGCCCGCCGGCGTCGCCGCGATCGAGCGGCTCGACGCGGCCTGCATCGCCCGGCGCATCAGCCCCGGCGGCGCCGCGGATCTGCTCTCCGTGACGGTCGGCGCGCATCTGATCGAGCACGGCACCTTTCCCGAATCCGCGACGCGGAGCTTCTGCCTCGGCGGCGCGGAGCGCCACATCTCATCGAACGGAGACCGACCATGAACGTCATCGTCTACACGCTCGCGGCCTACGCGATCACGGCCGTGATCTCGTACGCCGTGATCGGCGTGATCGTGCTGCTGAACAAGGCCCTGAATCGAGGCGGGGAGGCGTGAGCCGCCCCGTCCGCCGGCCCGCCCGGGTCGTCTGATACTGACAAGGACAATACGATGTTGGAGCAACTCTTCGCGGTCTTCCCGGGCATCGCCACGATGTTCGTCCAGGAGCCGATCATCGCAGTGACGCGGGTGGCGTTGATCGCCATGGGATTCGGTCTCGCCTATCTGGGCTTCAAGCGCACGCTCGAGCCCCTGATCATGGTGCCGATGGGCGTCGCCATGATGTGCGTGAACGCCGGCGTGATGTTCCTCGAGGGCCAGAAGATCGGCACCTTGATGCTGTCGCCGCTGATCGCCGATCCGTCCGAGCTCGTGAACGCGATGCAGATCTACTTCCTGCAGCCGATCTACAACTTCACGTTCTCGAACTCGCTCGTCGCCTGCATGCTGTTCTTCGGCATCGGCTCGATGTCCGACATCACCTTCATCCTGGCGCGGCCCTGGGCTTCGATCACGATCGCGATCTTCGCCGAGCTCGGCACCTTCGTGACGCTCGTTATCGGCTACTACTGCGGTCTGACCCCCGGCCAGGCGGCGGCGGTCGGCTCGATCGGCGGCGCCGACGGCCCGATGGTGCTGTTCGCCTCGCTCGTGATGGCGAAGGATCTCTTCGTTCCGATCTCCATCATCGCCTATCTGTACCTGTCTCTCACCTATGCGGGCTATCCCTACCTGATCAAGCTTCTCGTCCCGGCGAAGTATCGCGGCGCGGAGATCGAGATGGAGTTCCCCGAGGTCTCGCAGAAGTCGAAGTTCATCTTCACGATCGTCGCCGCCGCACTGCTCTGCCTGCTGCTGCCGGTCGCCGCGCCGCTGATCCTCTCCTTCTTCCTCGGTGTCGCCATCAAGGAGGCCGAGATCGAGCCCTACCAGGAGCTCCTGGAGAAGACGATCACCTACATGTCGACCCTGATCCTCGGCCTGGTGCTCGGCATCCTGTGCGAAGCCTCCACCCTGCTCGACGTCCGCGTCCTGCTGCTGCTCGTGCTCGGCATGACGGCGCTCCTGGTCTCCGGCATCGGCGGTCTCGCCGGCGGCTGGCTGGTCTGGGCGCTCTCGGGCGGCCGGTTCAACCCGGTGGTCGGCATCGCCGGCGTGTCCTGCGTGCCCACCACGGCGAAGATCGCCCAAAAGGTGGTCGGCGAGGCCAATCCCTACGCCATGATCCTGCCTGTCGCGATGGGCGCCAATGTCTGCGGCCTCATCGTCTCGGCGATCGCCGTGGGCGTCTTCGCCTCGACGATCAGCCTCGTGGCGCCGCACTGAGACGAAGGACTCCGCACCGTGCACGCCCCGGTTCACGATAGGCTCGTCGCGCCGTTCTGCTCGGCCGATCGCCCGGACCGCAGGATCGGTCGTACCGTCCTGCGCATCCCGGTCGCCGACTCGACGAATGCGATGCTGATCGAGCTGGGGCGTGCCGGTGCGGTGGACGGAACCGTCCTGGTCGCCGACGAGCAGGTCGCCGGACGCGGCAAGGGCGAGCGCAGCTGGTTCTCGAGTCGCGACGAGAGCCTCTGCGTCTCGCTCCTGCTGCGGCGGGTGCCCGGACGTGATCTGTCCAAGACGACCCTGCTGGCGGCCGTCGCGCTGCACGACGCGGTGACGCGGCTCGGCGTGGCGGCTTCGATCAAGTGGCCGAACGACATCCTGATCGGCGACCGCAAGGTCTGCGGCATTCTCGCCGAGGCGGCGACGACGACGGACGGCGACGTCGACTTCGTCGTCGTCGGCTTCGGCCTCAACGTCGCGATCGCCGCCGAGACGTTTCCGCCGGAGCTGCGCGGCATCGCCACCTCGCTCGCACAGGCGACCGGTCGGGCGTTCGACTGCGCCACGGTTCTCGACGCCTGTCTCGACTCGTTCTCGACCTGGGTCGCGATCCTCGAGGATCGCGGCTTCGCGCCGATCGCCGATGCCTGGCGGCGCGGTGCCAGCACGCTGGGCCGCCGCGTCGTCGTGTCTGATTCGGCCGTGCCGCTCGCCGGCACGGCCGTCGCGCTCGCCGACGACGGCGCTCTCGTGCTGCGCGATGCCGCCGGGCACGAGCACCTCGTCCATTCCGGAGACATCAGTCACGCCCGGGCGCCGGTCGCGGCGGCCACGGTGGACCGATGATCACGTCCTCAAGGGGGTTCTACATGAAAGTCGAACGTCAATGGAACACGCTGGCGCGTGACACGGCGCAGCGGATGGAAGCCGCGGCCCGCTTCATCGGGGCCGGCAAGCAGGTGAAGCCCGAGGACATCGTCCCGCTGCTCGAGGCCGTGATCCGGCCCGGCGACAAGGTCAATGTCGAGGGCAACAACCAGAAGCAGGCCGACTTCCTGGCCGAGGCGCTCTGCAAGGTCGATCCCGCGAAGATCCACGACCTGCACATGGTGCAGTCCTCGGTGCCGCTCGCCGCTCATCTGGACGTGTTCGAGAAGGGCATCGCCAAGAAGCTCGACTTCGCCTTCGGCGGCCCGCAGTCCGGCCGCGTCGCCAAGTTCATCCGCGAGGGCAAGCTCGAGCTCGGCGCGATCCACACCTATCTCGAGCTGTTCGGCCGCTACTGCCTCGATCTGACGCCGCGCGTCTCGCTGATCTGCGCCTACGAGGCCGATCGCGAGGGCAACCTCTACACGGGCTTCAACACCGAGGACACGCCCGTCATCGTCGAGGCGACCAAGTTCCGCAAGGGCATCGTCATCGCCCAGGTGAACAAGATCGTCGACAAGCTGCCGCGCGTCGACATCCCGGCCGACTGGATCGACGCGGTCGTGCAGTCGCCGAAGCCGTTCTTCATCGAGCCGCTGTTCACCCGTGACCCGGGCCTCCTCTCCGAGCGCCACGTGCTGCTCGCGATGATGTGCTTGAAGGGCATCTACGCCGAATACGGCGTGAAGCGCATCAATCACGGCATCGGCTTCCTCACCTCGGCGATCGAGCTTCTGCTGCCGACCTACGGCGAGGAGCTGGGCCTCAAGGGCAAGGCCTGCACCGAGCTGGTCCTCAACCCCCACCCGACCATGATCCCGGCGATCGAGTCCGGCTTCATCGACACGATCTACTGCTTCGGCGGCGAGCTCGGCATGGAGGAGTACGTGCGGGCGCGCTCGGACGTGTTCTTCACCGGTCCGGACGGCTCGCTGCGCTCCAACCGCGCGCTCGCCCAGACGGCCGGCCACTACGCGCTCGACATGTTCATCGGCTCGACCCTGCAGATCGATCGCTTCGGCAACTCCTCGACCGCGACCGCCAACCGCGTCGCCGGCTTCGGCGGTGCGCCGAACATGGGTTGCGACGCCAAAGGCCGCCGCCACTCGACCGATTCGTGGATCAAGTGCGGCCGCGAGGTACCCAACATGCACGAGCTGATCGGCGACATGCCGCGCGGCAAGCGGCTCGTCGTGCAGGGCATGGAGACGTTCGGCGAGGCGCGCGCGCCGGCCTTCGTCGACAAGCTCGACGCCTGGAAGCTCGCCGAGAACGCCAAGCTCGATCTGCCGCCCGTGATGATCTACGGCGACGACGTCACCCACATCGTCACCGAGGAAGGCATCGCCTACCTCAACCGCTGCGGCAATCTCGACACCCGCATGGCGGCGATCCGCGCGGTCGCCGGCTACACCGAGATCGGCCTCGAGGCGAAGCCCGAGGAGACGCGCCGGCTGCGCGACCAGGGCATCGTCAAGACGGCCGAGGATCTCGGCATCGATCCCGACACCGCCACCCGCGATCGCCTCGCGGCCCGCAACATGCGCGAGCTCGTCGACTGGTCGGGTGGCCTCTACAACCCGCCGGCCCGTTTCCGGAACTGGTGAGCCACGGAGAATCACGATGGCCCTCAACACTCTCGAATTCGATTGCAAGGCCGAGGCCGCCGCGGTGCGGCTCGCGGCGCCCGTGCACTACGGCGTGGTCGGCTCCGGCGACCTCGAGGTGATCCTCGAGCCGTGCGACCTCGGCGGCGCCGTGAAGGTGAAGGTGACGACGCCGGTCGGTGGCTTCGACGCGGTGTGGCGCAAGGTCGTCCAGACCTTCGTGAACCGCGCCAAGCTCGCCGACGTCGCCATCGACATCAACGACAACAACGCCTCGCCCGCCGTCGTCTCCATGCGGCTGCAGCAGGCGCTCGCCGAGACCGCGGCGTGACGCCGGAGGAGAACTGACATGCCGAACTGGAGCAAACTGCAGACCCGTAGCTTCCTCGAGTCGAGCGCGCGCGACCGCGCGATCGGCCTCGTCGACGAGGGCACCTTCACCGAGCTCGCCGGTCCGTTCGACCGGATGTCGAGCCCGCATCTGGTCGCGCTCGGCGAAGCCGTCGAGTTCGACGACGGCGTCGTCACCGGCGTCGGCAAGATCGGGCGGCGGCCGATCTTCGTAATCTCCCAGGAAGGCCGCTTCATCGGCGGCGCCGTCGGCGAGGTCGGCGGCGCCAAGATGGTGACGACGATCGATCTGGCGATCGCCTTCGCGGACGAGCTGAAGGCGAAGAGCCCGTCGATCGCGCCCGAGCTGCTGCCCATGGTGGTGATCTCGTTCGAGACCGGCGGCGTGCGGCTGCACGAGTCGAACGCCGGCCTGCTCGCCCATGCCGAGGTGATGGACGCCTTCCAGCGCGCCCGCGGCAAGGTGCCGGTGGTCGCGCTGATCGGCTCGCGCATCGGCTGCTTCGGAGGCATGGGCTTCGTCGCCGCCGCCACCGACGTGATCGTGATGAGCGAGTTCGGCCGCCTCGGCCTCACCGGCCCCGAGGTGATCGAGGAGGAGATGGGCAAGGACGAGTTCGACGCCTCCAACCGCGCGCTCGTCTATCGCACCACCGGCGGTCGCCACAAGTTCATCATGGGCGACTGCAACTTCCTGGTCGACGACCGCATCGCCGCGTTCCGCGCCCAGGTCGCCGAGCTCGGCAAGCTGCCGGTCGGCGAGTTCGAGCAGTTCCGCCGCATCGGCTCGGCCGCGCTGGTCGAGAAGCAGATGCGTCTGGTCGCGCTCGCCGCCGAGATGCAGCCGAAGGACGCCTACGACGTGTGGCGCCGCGCCGGCAACAACGATCCGGCCGGGCTCGGCGACGCGCCCGTCGACGACTTCCGCAAGCAGGCGCAGCGGCTCTCGGTCTGAGCCCGCGCCGCGCAGCAGCAATCAGGAGATCACCATGGACACGCTGATCGGGCAAGGCCTGGTCGCCCTCGAGATGATCGTCGATCCCGGCTCCTTCCAGCGGGACGTCGTCGGCGCCAAGCAGTTCACCGACGAGAGCTACGGCCCCGGCGCCGTGGTCGGCACCGCGAAGCTCGCCGGCGAGACCGTCACGGTCATCGCCTCCGACGCCGAAGCGTTCAACGAGAAGTTCCCGGTCGTCTATGCCGGCATCATCGGCATGGAGGAAGGGTACAAGATGGCGTCCGCCGTCTACGCCTCCATCGCGGCCGACGCCGACAAGCCGGCCACGAAGAAGCGCCCGCTGGTGCTGGTCGTCGACACGCCCGGGAACGGTCCCGGCAAGGTCGAGGAAATCTTCGGCATGAACAA
Organism: Rhodoplanes azumiensis; assembly: GCF_042682915.1. Lineage (NCBI taxonomy): Bacteria > Pseudomonadati > Pseudomonadota > Alphaproteobacteria > Hyphomicrobiales > Nitrobacteraceae > Rhodoplanes > Rhodoplanes azumiensis. Next base: position 94,388 of record NZ_JBHUIW010000020.1, read on the forward strand.
GTCGACGGGCGCCTATCAGCTGGCGCTCGCCGAGGCCCGCCTCGCCGGCCATCCGATCGTCGCCGCCGTCGTCGGCCGTGCCATCTCGGGCGCCTTCCTGTGCCACGGCCTGCAGGCCGATCGCATCGTCGCGCTCGACGCCAAGTTCGGCACGATGATCCACGTGATGCCGCTCACCAGCGTGTCGCGCATCATCAAGAAGGACATCGAGGTGCTGGAGGAGCTCTCCAAGAGCAATCCGGTGTTCGCGGCCGGCCCGCAGTTCTTCTTCAAGCTCGGCGGCGTCGAGGCGCTGGTGCCGGAGATCGCCGATCTCCGCGGTGTCGTCGTCGCGCAGGTCGCCGAGCTGCGTGCCGCCAAGGCGAAGGGCGAGGCGACCGGTCCGCAGGGCCGCGCCGCGCTCGGCGCCGCCCGCGGCGGTCGCGTCACCCGTCCGCAGGTCGCCGCCAAGATGGCGGCGGAGTTCGCGGCCGTGGCCGACACGTACCGGCCGCAGACCACCTGATCCGTAGGTTCCGGAGGCCCCGTGATGTCCGACCCGCTCGACGATCTGGAAGAGATGGCGAACGCCTTCGCGACGGTGCCGTCGCTTCGCGAGATGCCGCGCCGGACGCTCGCCGACAAGGGCATCGCGGGGCCGACGGCGGCCCATGTGATCGAGGAGGTCCACACGCCTCTCAATCTCGCCTACCTGACCTTCACGACCGGATCGTCGGCGTTCCAGAACATCGTCGGCGTGACGTTCAGCGAGATCGAGGAGCGCTGCGCCGTCGCGCGCCGCGTCCTCGAAACGGTCGGCGCGACGGCGGGACAGCGGATGCTGGTCACCTATCCGCCGCTCGTGAACGTGTTCTCGCGGGAGGGACTGCAGCGCGCCGGGATCGACTGGTTCTTCCTGGAGCGTTCCAGCCGCGAGGCGTTCATCGTCGCGCTCTGCCGGCACCGGCCGGCCCTCGTGCTCGGGGAGTCGTCGTTCGTCCGTGCCAGCCTGGAAGAGGCCTCCAGGCTCGGCCTTGCGGACCGGCTTCCCGAGCACCTCGTCATCATGGTCGCGGGCACGCCCCTCGACCTCGACCTGCTGCCGGTCGCCGAGCGGCGCGACTACAAGGTCCACGATCTCTACGGCTGTCAGGAGTACGGCTGGCTGACGCTCGACGGCGTGCCGCTGCGCGACGACGTCGGTCTCGTCGCCTCGCCGGCCGGCGAGGGATTTCGCGAGCTGATCGTCGGCGGCCTGCCCACCGCCGACAGCTTTCCCTATGCGGAGAGCGGCCACGTCTGCAATCCGAAAGGCCGCATCATCACCTATCGGCGCCGCCGCACGCATCCCGAATACGAGGTGCTAGTGCGCGCGACGCCGCACGCCGCCGAGACGGTGGAGCGCACCGCCCGCACCGTCCTGCGCATCAAGGGGCGGGTCGTGAAGGTGCCGCCCGGTCTGGTCACCGGCGCCGCCGCGACCGAACTCGAGCTGGTGCCGAGCCTGCCGGCCGCCGACGGCACCGCCGCCGCACCGATCCGCATCGTCGGGCCGGTCGCGACGAAGCTGTTCGACGATCTGGTGCAGGCTCAGATCGACCTCCAGGCGACCGCCAAGACCGATCCGGTCTGGCGCAAGACGCGGTGACGGGGCCATGACCTATCCCCGCCACACTCTGGTCTTCCTCGGCCGCGCGGCGCGCGAGGATCTCGCCGAGGCGGTCGCCGCCGGCGTCCTGCCGCCGTTCCGTCGCGCCCCGCTGCCGACCTGGGCCGCCGCCGCCTTCGCCGACAACGACATTCCCGGCATCGCCTGCCGGGCCGAGGGCGACGTGCCGGCCGGCCACGTCCAGCTCGGCGTCGCCTTCCCGTTCCGTCACGACGGCTCGCGCGTGCGCGCCCGCATCACGGCGCCGCTCGCCGCCGTCGCGACGACCTTCACGCCCTACGAGGTGCTGGCCGGTCCGCGGCCTCGCACCCTGGCGGTCGGTCCGGCGCTCGACGCGCTGCTCGACGCCGCCGGCCGGCACGGCATCGCGCTCGGCGTGTTCGGCTCGACCGCGCTCCAGCTCGCCACCCGCCTCGCCTATCTCGAGACGAGCTCCGATCTCGACCTCGTCGTCAAGGCCCCCGACGAAGCGGCGCTCGCCGGCTTCGCCGCGGCCGCTTCTGCGATCGCGGAGCGGTACGCGCTGCGGCTCGACGCCGAGGTCGATCTCGCCAACGGCTTCGGCGTCAAGCTCGCCGAGCTGCTCTCGGGAACGCGCACCGTGCTGGGCCGCGGCCTGGCCGACGTGCGTCTCCTCGACCGTGACGAAGCGCTGCGGGCGCTCGGCTCCGGACCGTGTCCGGCGACGTCCCGCGCTCCGAACCCCGCACTCGAACTTCAACCAGGAGTCTGACACATGGATCTGAAAGCCAAGATGCCGTCGAAGGTGGAGGCCGTGAAGGTGGCCGTCGGCGACACCGTCGCCAAGGGCACCGAGGTCGCCGTGATCGAGGCGATGAAGATGAAGACGCCGCTGGTGTCGCCGGTCGACGGCACCGTCAAGTCGATCAGTGTCGCGGTCGGCGATCGGCTGAAGCCGGGCGCGCTGATCATGGTGATCGAATAACAAGCGATCGGTCCGGAGCCGAGCTCCGGACCACGATCCTCGAAACGGCCATCTGGGGGTAAAGACAATGGTCATCTACGGGGTAATGATACTCGGGATCTGCATGTTCCTGGGCACGGCCGTCGGCCTCGCCCTCGGCAAGCTGATCGGCATTCCGGGCGACATCGGCGGCGTGGGCTTCGCCATGCTGTTCCTGGTGTTCCTGACGAACTGGCTCAAGACCAAGGGCATGATGCCCAAGACGACCGAGCAGGGCATCCTGTTCTGGAACGCCATGTACATTCCGGTCGTCATCGCGATGGCATCGATCCAGAACGTCGTCTCCGCGATGAACGGCGGTCTCGTCGCGCTGCTCGCCGGCATCGTGTCGGTGGTGGTGCTGTTCCCGCTCATCCGCATTTTGTCCGCCATGGCGGGCGCCGCCACGTCGACGTTCGGCGACGAGGAGGGCGACGCGCCGGTCGGCGCCCAGCCCAAGAAAGCCTGAGGAGCGCGTCATGGACCAGTCTTACGCCTTCCTCCTCGAGGTGACGAAGCCGCGGGCGCTCATCTTCGCCTTCGTGTTCGTCGGTGCCCTGAGCTGGCTCTGCTATCAGTTCTCGGCCAAGGTCACGCGCGGCCGGGTGCACGGCTCCGCCATCGCCATCCTGGTCGGCCTCGCGCTGGCGCTCGTCGGCGGCCTGATGACCAAGGGCAAGAACGGCATCGCCGACGTTCCGCTGTTCGCCGGCTTCGCCCTGATGGGCGGCGCCATGCTGCGCGACTTCTGCATCATCTCGACCGCCTACGGCGTGCGGATGGAGGAGCTCAAGAAGGCCGGTCTCGCCGGGGGCCTGTCCCTCGTCGTCGGCACCTTCGTGGCCTTCGCGGTCGGCGTCGTGATCGCCTATGCGTTCGGGTACCGTGGCACCGCGGAGCTCACCACGATCGGCGCCGGCGCCGTGACCTTCGTCGTCGGACCCGTGACGGGCAGTGCGCTCGGAGTGTCGTCGGACATCATCGCCCTGTCGATCGCGGCCGGCGTCGTCAAATCGATCGCCGTGATGATCCTGACGCCGTTCCTGGCCAAGCCGTTCGGCCTGACGAACCCGGCGGCCGCCATGGTCTATGGCGGGCTGATGGGCACCACCAGCGGCACCGCCGCCGGCCTGGCCGCCACGGATCCCCGCCTGGTGCCTTACGGCGCCCTGACGGCCACCTTCTATACGGGTTTCGGCTGTCTGGTCTGCCCGTCGATCTGCTATATCATCATGCGGATGATCTTCGGGTGATCCGCCAATCAGCTGTGCCGACGCCCGCCGGCACGTTCGGATAGCGTAGCGGATCGAAAATCCGTAAGAACCCGTCGGCGGCCGGGGGATCGACCCCCGTATCCCGGCCGTCGACACGACAAAATCAGGTCTCGCCCCATGGACGATCGTACTGTCATCATCCCCACCGATCTCGCCTCGAGCGTCGCGCCCGGCGTCGGCGGCATCGTTCGCAACGACTGGACGCGGGCCGAGATTCGCGCGCTCTTCGACCTGCCGTTCCCCAGCCTGATGTTCGAGGCGCAGCGGGTGCACCGGCAGAATTTCGACCCGCACGAGATCCAGGTCTCGTCGCTCCTGTCGATCAAGACCGGCGGCTGCCCGGAAGATTGCGGCTACTGCCCGCAGAGCGCCCGCCACAAGGACAAGCTCCCGGCCGAGAAGCTGATGGAGGTCGAGAAGGTGCTGGCCGAGGCGCGCCGCGCCAAGGCGGCCGGCTCGACGCGGTTCTGCATGGGCGCCGCCTGGCGCAGCCCCAAGGACCGCGACCTCGACGTCGTCTGCGCCATGGTCGAAGGCGTCAAGGAGCTCGGCATGGAGACCTGCATGACGCTCGGCATGCTGTCTCCCGAGCAGGCGCTCCGCCTCAAGGAGTCGGGCCTCGACTACTACAACCACAACATCGACACCTCGCCGGAGTTCTACGGCAACATCATCACCACCCGCACGTTCCAGGATCGCCTCGACACGCTGGCGGCGGTGCGCGAGGCCGGCATCAACGTCTGCTCGGGCGGCATCGTCGGCATGGGCGAGGCGCGCGAGGACCGGGTCGGCATGATCCACTCGCTCGCCACCATGCCGGAGCATCCGCAGTCGGTGCCGATCAACATGCTGGTGAAGGTGAAGGGCACGCCGCTGGAGGACGAGAAGGACTTCGACGCCTTCGAGTTCGTCCGCACCATCGCGGTCGCTCGCATCGTCATGCCGAAGTCGTTCGTGCGCCTCTCGGCCGGTCGCGAGAAGATGAGCGAGGAGATCCAGGCGCTTTGTTTCCTCGCCGGCGCCAACTCGATCTTCTACGGCCCGAAGCTGCTGACCACGCCGAACCCCGGCCCCGATCACGACCTCGCGTTGCTGGCCAAGCTCGGCATGAGCCCGATGGGCGGCCTTTCGGCGGACGCCGAGGCGTCCGAGGCGGAAGCCGAGGCCTGCGGCTGCGGCGACGCGCCGATGCTGACCGGGCGGGCCTGCCACGGCTGAGGCGAGCGAACCGGCTGCGGGAGAGTACACGATGGACGCGAGATCGCTGCTGACGCGGCGCACCGTGACGGCGGGTGGCCTGGCGGCCGCCGCCGCCGGCATCGTCGCCGCGACGGTGAGGGCGAGCGGCCCGACCACCTGGCCGGACCGGCCCGTCCACGTCATCGTGCCCTATCCGGCGGGCGGTTCGGTCGATCTCCTCACCCGCATCGTCGCGGAGCGGCTGGAGGCGCGCTTCGGCCAGACCTTCGTGATCGAGAATCGGCCGGGTGCCGCCGGCAACATCGGCGTCGCCGCCATGGTGGCGAGCCGGCCGGACGGCTACACGATCGCGGCCGCGACGGTCGGCCACTTCGCCATCAACCCGTTCATCGACGGCCCGGCGGCCGCCGATCCGGACCGCGACTTCGCGCCCGTGTCGCTGATCTACGAGCTGCCCAACGCGCTGGTGATCCCGGCCCGCGTGCCGGCCACCACGGTGGCCGCGTTCGTCGCCTGGGCGAAGCAGCAGGGCAAGCTCGCCTTCGGGAGCTCCGGGGTGGGCACCTCGACGCATCTGTTCCCGACCCTGTTCGCGGCCCGCACCGGGATCGACGCCACGCACGTGCCGTTCCGCGGCGCCGCCCAGACGATTCCCGCGATGCTGTCCGGCGACGTCGCCTTCGCCATCGACAATCTCACGTCCTACATGGCGTATATCGAGAGCGGACAGATCCGCCCGCTCGCCCTCACCGGCACGCAGCGCTGGCCGGCCTTGCCCGACGTTCCCACCATGGCCGAGGCCGGCATGCGGGACTTCGACATGACGTCCTGGGCGGCTTTCGCCGTCCCGGCCGGCACGCCGCGTGCGGTCGTCGACCGGCTCGCCGAGGCGATGCGCGACATCGCCGCCGACGAGACGGTGCGCCGCCGCTTCGCGATCGTCGGGGCGCGCGCCCTCTCGTCGACGCCCGAGCAGGTGGCCGCGCGGGCCGCCCGCGAGCGGCCGATCTGGAAGGAGACGGTCCGGCTCGCCGGGCTGGCGGGCTGAACCACCCGCCTGCGCCCGGCCGACCCCCGGCCGACCATCGATCATGGACATCTTCGAATCTCTGAGCGGCGTGTTCAGCTGCATGCTGATGATCGCGCTCGGCACTTGGCTCACGCATCGCGGCTGGTTCGACGAGGCGACCGGGCGGCTGTTCTCGCGGCTCGCCATGACCGTCGCGATCCCGTGCTACATGATCGTCAGCATGACGAAGTCCTACACGCGGCAGGATCTCGTGCAGGCCGGCACGGCCGCGGCCGTGCCGCTCGTCGTGATGCTCACGGTCTGGGCGATCGGCGTTTCGGTGTCGTATCTGGCGCGGGTGCCGGCGCAGCGCCGTGGCGCCTTCCAGGCGATGTTCTTCGTCTCCAACAGCGGCTTCATCGGCTTTCCGGTGAACGTCGCGCTGTTCGGCGAGGCGGCGCTGCCCTACGCCGTGATCTACTATCTCGTGCAGACGCTGCTGTTCTGGACGATCGGCGTCCATGGGCTGAGCCTCGACGGACCGCGCTTCGCGGCGCAGCGTGACGGCTCGATGGTCGTGGTGCCGCGACCGGCTTTCGGGCTCTCGACTCTGCGCAACGTCGTGACGCCGCCGCTGATCGGTTCGGTGCTCGCCGTCGTGCTGATCCTCGGTGGCATCAAGCTGCCGACCTTCCTGTCGAGCACGCTCGGCTATCTCGGCGGCATGACGACGCCGCTCGCCATGCTGTTCCTCGGCATCGCCATCTACGTGTCGAATCTGAGGTCGGTGCGGATGAGCCGCGACATGTGGATCCTGGTCGCGGCCCGCTTCCTGATCGCGCCGGCCGTCGTGCTCCTGGTCACGTCGCTGATCGAGGTGCCGGATCTGATGCGCAAAGTCTACGTCATCGAGGCCGCCATGCCGGTGATGACGCAGGTGTCGATCGCGGCGCGCGCCTACAACGCCGACGCCGGCTACATCGCGGTGATGACCGGGCTCACCACCGTGATGGGCCTGTTCACGATTCCCGCCTATTTCCTGTTGCTGCAGTTCGGCGTCCTGTGACGCGGAGAACGACGATGTCACGACGAACCGCCACGCTTCGCCGCCCGCGCTGGACCGGTCTCGCTTCGGTGCCGGAGAGCGCGCAGGCCGCGCCCGCCTGGCATGCGGACGGGCTCGCCCATGTCTGGCTGCCTTATGCGCAGATGAAGACGGCGGCGCCGCCGCTGCCGGTCGCGGCGACCCGTGGCAGCCGCATCGTGCTCGCCGACGGGCGCGAGCTGGTCGACGGCGTGGCGTCGTGGTGGACGGCCTGCCACGGCTACAATCACCCGCACATCGCCGCGGCGGTGGCGCGTCAGCTCGCCACCATGCCGCACGTGATGCTCGGCGGCCTGCTGCACGAGCCGGCGGCGCGCCTCGCGACCCGGCTGGCGGCGCTGCTGCCCGGCGATCTCGATCGCGTCTTCTTCACCGACTCCGGCTCGGTCGCCGTCGAGGTCGCGATGAAGATGGCGGTGCAGTACTGGATCAACAGCGGCGTGCGCGGCCGGACGAAGTTCGTCGCGTTCCGGGGCGGCTATCACGGCGACACCACCGGCACGATGGCGGTGTGCGATCCCGACGAGGGCATGCACCGGCTGTTCCACGGGCTGCTGCCGGAGCAGTTCATCGCCGACCTGCCGTGCGACGACGAGAGCACGGCGGCGCTCGACCGCCTGCTGGGTGAACGAGCCGACGAGGTTGCCGGCATCATCGTCGAGCCCTTGGTGCAGGGCGCGGGCGGCATGCTGTTCCACGACGCGGCGGTGCTGCAGCGGCTGCGCGCCGCGGCGGACAAGCACGGCACGCTCCTGATCTTCGACGAGGTGTTCACCGGCTTCGGCCGCACCGGGACGATGTTCGCCTGCGCGCAGGCCGGTGTGGTGCCCGACATCCTCACGTTGTCGAAGGCGCTCACCGGCGGCACGATGCCGCTCGCCGCGACGGTCGCGTCGCGTCGCGTGTTCGAGGCCTTCTGGTCCGACGATCCGATGCACGCGCTGATGCACGGGCCGACCTTCATGGGCAACCCACTCGCCTGCGCGGCCGCCAACGCGTCGCTGGATCTGTTCGCGCGCGAGCCGCGGCTCGCCCAGGTGGCGGCGATCGCGGCGCAGTTGACCGAGCAGCTCGCGCCGTGCCGCGATCTGCCGGGTGTCGTCGACGTGCGGGTGCGCGGCGCCATCGGCGCCGTCGAGCTCGAGACGATCGACATCCCGGCCCTCAAGGCACGCTTCGTCGAGGCCGGGGTCTATGTCCGGCCGTTCGGCAGGATCGTCTACCTGACGCCGGCCTTCACGATCGGCGAGGCCGATCTGGCGCGTCTCACCGGCGCGATCGTCCGGGTGCTGGGCACGCGCTGACTCCGGCGCGGCGCCGTGCTCACGCGCCCGCTGTCGTGAGAAAACGCTCGACCATCGATCGGTAGCCGGCGCCGAACAGGCGCAGATGCACGAGCGCCGGCCACAGGCTGTAGATCGCCAGCCGCTCGTCGTGGCCGGGCGCGAGGTCGCCGTAGGCGTCGAAGAAGGCGCGGCTCGGCCGGCCGAACAGGCTCAACATCGCGATGTCGACCTCGCCGTGGCCGTGATAGCAGGCCGGGTCGATCAATCCAGTGATGCGGCCGCCGTCGGCCAGCACGTTGCCGGTCCACAGATCGCCGTGCAGCAACGATGCGGGTGGGTGCGCCGGAAGCCGGTTCTTCAGATCCGCGGCAAGCGATTCGATGCGGTGGGCGAGGGCGGCCGGGACGTGCGGGACGTTCACCAGAAGCCGCCGCTCGCCCCAGAAGGTCGGCCAGTCGTCGGCGAAGGCGTTGACGATGGCGACCGGGCCGAAGGCGTAATCCTCCGGCCAGCCGTAGCGCGCGCCCGTGGTGGCGTGCAGACGGGCGAGGAGGCGGCCGAGATCGCCCCAGGCCTGCTCGACGCCGCCGCCGGCCGGCAGCACCTCGATCACCAGCGCGGCGTCGCTGACCGCCAGCACGGCCGGGGCCGGCGCGCCGGCCGCCGCGATCGCCTGCAGCATGGACGCCTCGGTGCGCGGTGCCGGTCCGGACTTGACGAGGGCCGTGCGGCCGTCGGCGAGCCGGATGCGGACGATCTCGGAGAGGTCGCCGCCGCCGAGCGGCCGTGTCTCGACCAGGCGGCCGCCGAGCAGGGCCGCGCCGGTGGCGGCGAGCACGCTCATCCGCCGACGATCCGGCGGGCGAGGGCCGCGGCACCGCTGGTCACGTCGGCCCAGGTGGTCTCGAAGCCGTCGTCGCCGCCGTAATACGGATCGGCGACGCTCTCTCCGGCGCGGCCGTCGACATAGTCGAGCAGCAGCGCCACCTCGGCCGCGGCATCGCGCGGGCGAAGGCGCCGGAGCGTGACCAGCACGGATTCGTCGAGTGCGACAACATGGGTGAACCGGGAAAAATCCTCGCGGGTGACCTGCCGCGCCCGGCACCGGCCGATGTCGACACCATAGCGGCGCGCCACCGCCTGGGCGCGCCGGTCGGGCGGCTCGCCGACATGCCAGCTCCCGGTCCCGGCCGAATCGATCTCCACATCGAGCCCGAGGCGGGCGGCCTCGACCCGGAAGGCCGCTTCGGCGAGCGGGGAGCGACAGATGTTGCCGAGGCAGACGAACAGGACGGCGGGCTTTTGCGGCTGCGGCGACACGGGATGGCCTTCGATGCGGTTCGACGGTGCCACTATGCCGCGCCGTCGGCGCGCCGCAAGCTGCGCTCTCCGGTTGTGTCGAGTTGTGCCGCGCCGCCTCGCGGCGCCCGCAGCGGGTCCGTACACCCGTGAGGAGCGCCGTTGTATCCGGCGCGTCCGGAACCGACGACCCGAACGCTCAGCTCCGCGCGGCGCGCTTCGCCTCGCCCGTGCCCATCACGACCTCGGTCGCCACCTCGTCGATGCTGAAGCAGCGGAAGCAGTCGTACATGATGCGGGTTCCGAGATCGCGGGTGTAGCCCTGGCCGATCTTCTTGCCGCACACGCTGCAGTCGAGCTCGGCGCGCGGCTCCCGGTCGTTCACGATGATGGCAGTCAGCATCGGGGGTCTCCTGGTGTCTTTCCGACAGCTATGCAAGTTCCACGCAAGCGCATCCGGGGCCATCTGACGGGCCGGTATGCGTTTCGGGCTCCACAGCATCGGCGGGCGGTGGTGCGGGTGTCGTCCTCCCTGAGCCTTGTCGAACGGTCGCGGTCGGTGCCGAGGCCGACGCCGATCGCCTCTTGCACGCTCAGTCTCCGACGACTTGCCTAACAACCGGTTTTCATCCGAACCGGCGTGCGGCTTCGCCGGGCGAGACGCGCGTGCAAGCGCGCCCGTCTCCATGTAAGAGAGTCGCCTCGGTGACCTAACCCGCGGATATCACGATGCAGAGCCTCGCCGACTTCCTGAACGCGCTTCCCGACAGCGAAAAGCTCGTGATCAGCACCCCGACCGACCTCGATTTCCTGCCGACCGCGCTGGTGCTGGAGCTCGAGGCGCAGAAGCGTGCGCCGGTCGTGATCATCGAGCGGCCGGAGGGGTTTTCGGGGCCGGTGGTGTCGAACCTGTTCGCCGACCGTGCGCGCATCGCCCGCATGGCCGGGGCGTCCCCGACCGGCTTCGCCCAGGCCTGGACCGAGGCGATGGCGGGCCTCGTGCCGGCGGTCGTGACGTCGGGACCGGCGCCCGTGCACGACGTGGTCGCGCTCGGCAACGAGGCGGACGCCGCGACGCTGCCGATCTCGCGCCACTTTCAGGCGGATGCGGGACGCTACATCGGCTCCGGCATCCTGGTCTGCAAGGATCCCGATACCGGCGTGCGCAATCTCAGCTTCCAGCGCATGCAGCTCAAGGGGCCGCGGAAGTTCGGCGTCAGCCTGCATTCGCGCGGCCACATCTGGGATCATCTGCAGCGCTGCGAGGCGCGCGGCGAGAATCTCGAGGTCGCGGTCGTGATCGGGTGTCATCCGGCCATCTACATCGCGGCCGGCGCCAAGGTCGCCATGGAGGTCGACGAGTTCGCGGTCGCCGGCGCGCTGATGAAGCAGCCGGTCGAGCTGGTGAAGTGCAGAACCATCGACGTCGAGGTGCCGGCGAACGCCGAATACGTGATCGAGGGCGAGATCCTCGCCGGCGTGCACGAGGACGAAGGGCCCTACGGCGAATACACCGGCTACTCGACCTATCGGTCGACCCGCAACGTGTTCCAGGTGAAGGCGATCACGCACCGGGCGAAGCCGATCTTCCTCGACATCATCCCGGGCTACTCGGCCGAGCATCTGCTGCTCAGCCGCTGCACCCGCGAGGCGCATGTGTTCCACCGACTCAAGGAGATGGTGCCGACCCTGAAGGCGCTGAACTATCCGAAGTCCGGCACGCATTTCCACGCCTTCATGTCGTTCAAGAAGACGGCGGAGGGCCAGGCGCGGCAGGCCCTGATGCTACTGATGGGGCTCGACAGCTACATCAAGCTCGCCGTTGCCGTGGACGACGACATCGACGTCTTCGACGAGACCGAGGTGATGTGGGCACTCGCCACCCGGTTCCAGGCCGACACCGACATGTTCATGGTGCCGAAGGTGTTCTGCAATCGGCTCGACCCGTCCTCGGTCGAAGGCATGTCGGCGAAGCTCGCGCTCGACGCGACGCGGCCGATGAATTTCGAGGGCGAGCGCACCAGCCTGCCGCAGAGCGCGCTCGACTGGGCCCGCGACGTGATCGCCAAGACGCGCTGACCAGCCGCCACGCTGATCACGTCCGGGATTCCGGCAATTCGTCCACGCGGCCTGACGGAATTTCGGATTTCGACCTCGGCCGAGGTGGAGACCGCGGCGCGTGATGGCGGCTATGCAGACGCACCCGCGGTCTTCCGCTCGACTTGTCGGGCGGAGCCGAGCCCTCGCCGATAATCGCCTCGATCCAACCGGGCGAAGCCGCGGATCGCACGGATTTTCGGGCGCTTCCGCGACCCCGTCACGACCATGTCACGTCGCGTCGGCTGTCGGAATCGTCCTGATCAGGACTATGATCACGGCCGAGCCGTGGCGATCCTCTGCCCGAAACTCATATCCGCGACGAGCCGCGGAGAGTTGACACGGCGCGGCCGCGGCGCGACGTACACGCGTGTCGCCGCGATTCCACGCTTGATCCGCGGCACGGCAATCGGTGCCGGTCCGTCCGCGGCAGGTGTCGCGGAATCTGCCGCGCCGGCTCACGGTCGGGCAAGCCTGCGTCGGCCGTGACGCACCCCCACCAAGGCGAGACGCGAGCGGGCAGGAGGCATCATGCGCATGGTCGATCGATCCGGATACGAATTGTTGACGAACCCGATCCTCAACAAGGGGACGGCGTTCACGGAGCACGAGCGCGACGTGTTCGAGCTGCACGGCCTCCTGCCGCCGCATGTCGCCAGCCTCGACCAGCAGGTCCAGCGCCGCATCACGGCGTTCCGCGAGCTGCCCGACGATCTCGCCCGCTACGTCTTCCTGCGCGGCCTGCAGGACATCAACGAGACGCTGCACTACGCGCTGCTGACCCGGCATCTCGAGGAGATGCTGCCGATCGTCTACACGCCGACCGTCGGGCTCGGCTGCCAGAAGTTCAGCCAGGTGTTCCGGCGGCCGCGCGGCCTCTTCCTCAGCCCGCCCTACAAGGATCAGATCGGAAAGATCCTCGGCCAGCGCCGCTTCGACAACGTCCAGGTCATCGTCGTCACGGACGGCGAGCGCATCCTCGGCCTCGGCGACCAGGGTGCCGGCGGCATGGGCATCCCGATCGGCAAGCTGTCGCTCTACACGGCGGCGGGCGGCATCGATCCGTCCCGCACGCTGCCGATCATGCTCGACGTCGGCACCGACAATCAGGCGCGCCGCGAGGATCCGCTCTACATCGGCTGGCGTCATGAGCGTCTGCGCGGCCCCGACTACGACGACTTCGTCGAGGCCTTCGTCGACGCCGTGGCGAAGCGCTGGCCGCACGTGCTGCTGCAGTTCGAGGATTTCGCCGGCCCGAATGCGGCGCGCCTGCTCGAGCGCTATCGCGACCGGCTCTGCACGTTCAACGACGACATCCAGGGCACCGCGGCGGTCGTCTGCGGCGCGCTCTTGTCGGCCGTCCGGGCCGCCGGCCAGACTCTGAAGGAGCAGCGCATCGTGATGGCCGGCTCGGGGGGCGCCGGCTCCGGCATCGCCTCGCTGCTGGTCAAGGCGATGGTGCAGGACGGCCTGTCCGAGGACGAGGCGCGCCGGCGCTTCTATCTGCTCGGTAGCCGCGGCCTGCTGCTCGAGGGCAGCAACCGGCTGCAACCTTATCAGGTGCCGTTCGCCCACACGCGCGAGCACGTCGCCGGCTGGACCGTCGAGAGTCGCGAGGCGATCAGCCTCGAGGAGGTGGTCCGCCACGTGAAGCCGACCATGCTGATCGGCACCAGCGGCCAGACCGGGCTGTTCAGCGAGACGGTGGTGCGCGAGATGGCGAAGCACGTCGCGCGGCCCGTGGTGTTCCCGCTCTCCAATCCGACCTCGCAGAGCGAGGCGGTGCCGGCCGACGTGATGGCCTGGACCGAGGGCCGCGCCGTGATCGGGACCGGCAGCCCGTTCGCGCCCGTACCGGTGAACGGCCGCACGGTGCACATCGATCAGGTCAACAACTCCTACATCTTCCCCGGCATGGGGCTCGGCATCGTGACGGCGCGGGCGCGCCGCGTCACCGACACGATGTTCCTGGCCGCGGCGCGGGCGCTCGCCGACCTGTCGCCGGCGCGCAGCGATCCGACCGGCACGTTGCTGCCGCCGGTGAGCGCGCTGCGGGAGGTGTCGGCGAAGGTCGGCGTCGCGGTCGCGCTGCAGGCCTACGAGGAGGGGCTGGCACCGGGCCTCGATCCGGCCCGGGCCGACGAGTTGGTGCGGGAGCAGATGTGGGAGCCGCGCTACGAGTCGTATCGGCGCGCCGGCTGATCGCCGGGTCTGGGTATTGCCCACACGGGCGCGCTCGCGCGGAAGCACCCGCGATCACGATCACGCCACGACGATCGCGGGTGCGCCGGCTTCTGCCGGCGCGCCCGGCCCCGCGAAGGGCTTCGCGGATCGGACGACGACGCGGCGCGCCTGCGCCGCCTCACCGCTCGATGGTGAACTCCCAGTTCGCGAAGCCGTAGGTGTTCTCCTCGGACGGCGGGAACACGCCGCTGGCGATATAGGCGCGCACCAGGCGCTCGATGATCACCTGCTCCTCGGGCGTCGGCCCTTCGACGATCTGGCTCGGCGAGCGATCCTCGGGCAGCTCGATCTCGGCCGCGACCTCGATGGCGACTCCGACGGCCGGATGCAGGCCGTGCCGCTCGATCCAGTCGCGGGAGATGTAGGCGACGTCGCGCAGATAGTTCGGACGAAGATGTTCCACGTGTTGTGCTCCATCGGCATGCGGTGCGGTCGTGGATCTCGTCGACCCCGATCGAACCGGTCGGATCACCGCATCGCGGCGCCCGCCCTCTGACACGAAAGGCGCCGTGCCGAGCCGAACAACTCCGGCCTACGGCACGGAAGCGGCGATGCCGTGAGGCGATGCCGCTCTCTCGCGGCCGTCGCGTCGCGCACCACCGTCGCAGGGGTCCGGCTTCTTGCCCTGCTGGTCCGTCGGTCCGCGCCGTCTCGTGTCGCAATGCAACAGCCGATACGACGGCCGTGCCCTGCTCGACTGCGGCTCGGGCGATCCGCATCCGGACCGCGCTCGCCCTCGGCACCGATCGTCCCGCGGTCCTCTCGACCGCACAGGCGTCGCGGCTCTGCCGCAGCGCATGGTCACGTTTCGTCTGCACAAAAAAATCGCAGACACGACAGCATCTGCGAGTGTCGAGATACAGGAAACACGTATCTCACGGTATCCGGGAGACCACCGAGGCCGATCAACACATGATTGTCACGGTCTGCGTGACGGATCTTCTCACGTCGACGCGCGCGTTCCGCCGACGCATCACGGTCGGACCGGCACGGTGCGTGCCGCAGCCGGATCGGCGCGGTGTAACGAGATGTTCATCATCGCTCCGACGAGGCGCGGCGTGATTCTGCTTCGAAATCTCCGGCGCGTCAGAATCTCGCGCCGCGCCTGTTCTTGACCGCTCCGGGGCGTTCGTCTATGCAACGCGAACGTCGGTAGAAGCGGTCAGCCGAACATTGTAACACTTGCGCCACCCGCGCGCGAGTGCCGGTTCGGTCGGAGATTGCTGACAGACACGTGAAGTTCGCACTGCTCGTTCGCACTGCCGAATTTCGCTCTCGTCGCAACTCGTCTCGACCGGACGCTCACCGTGCCGTCCACCCGGTTTCGTGATCTTCGCGTGCGTGATTTTCGCGTACGTGAATGTCGTGCAAGTCGTCCGCGCCGGTCGTGCATCCGCACGGCCGGTGGCGGCGTGGCCTCGACACGGTCCGCGTTCCGTCCCGCCTGCGACCCCTGCGATCCGCAAGGAGTGATCTGATGATCATCGATATCAGCTGCTACCCGACGAACCTCGTCGACCTCGCCTGGCGGCACGACGGCGAGCCGTTCACGGGCGAGCGTCTGCTGAAGATGATGGACGGCCCCTACTGGGTGAACGGCAAGCCGCGCCGCGTCGACAAGGCCTTCATCCAGCCGCCCCAGGGCAACACGCTCTACACCGACGGTGTGCTCGAGAAGGCCGGCCGCGACGGCATCGACGAGTACATGGCCTACACGCTCGAGCTGGTGCGCAAGTATCCGGATCGGTTCATCGGCTGCTTCGTCTACAATCCGCGCTACGGCGTGAAGAACGGCGTCGAGGCGATCGAGCGTTACGTCAAGCAGCACGGCTTCAAGATGGTGCAGTTCCAGGCGAACATGCACTGCTATCGCCCCGACCGCGCCATGGACTGGCTCCAGCCCGCGATGGAGAAGTGCGCCGAGCTCGGCGTGTTGGTGAAGCTCCACACCGGTGACGGCCCCTACTCGATCCCCAACGAGTGGACGCCGATCATGTACAAGTACAAGACCGTCAACTTCATCATGGCGCATTTCGGCGTGCAGACCGGCGGCGTCTACTGCTTCGAGCCGTTCCAGCTCGCCATGGACAACCCGAACGTCTTCTGCGAGTCCGGCTGGTGCCTGCAGTCGCGCATCGTCGAGTTCTCCAAGGATCTGCCCAAGAACAAGATCCTGTTCGGCACCGACACGCCGCCGAACGAGCCCGGCATGTGGCTGCGCCACCTCGAGGTGCTGTGCACCGAGCCGCCGCAGGGCCTCAACCTCGACGAGGACACGCTCGAGGACTACTTCGGCAACAACGTCGCCCGGATGATCGGGCTCGAGCCGACCGCTCCGCCGAAGAGCCGCGAGGAGGCCGAGGCCTACCTCGCCGCCTGCAAGCAGCGCGAAGCGGCCTGACGCATTTCGGAGAGAGCCCGATGATCATCGACACCCACCTGCATCCCACCAATCTGGTCGACGAGGCGTGGCGCCACACCGGCACGCCCTTCACGGGCGAGCGCCTGCTGAAGATGATGGACGGCCCCTACATGATCAACGGCAAGCCGCGCCGGATCGACATGGGCTTCATCCAGCCGCCGCCCGGCAACACCGGCTACCGCGACGGCAACCGCATGGGTCGCGAGGGCATCCGCGACTACATGAGCTACATCGCGGAGCTGTGCCAGAAGTATCCGGACCGCTTCATCGGCAACTTCACGTTCAACCCGCGCTGGGGCCCGGAGAACGGCGCCGCCGAGCTCGAGTTCCACGTGAAGGAGTACGGCTTCAAGATGCTGAAGCTGCACGCCAACATGCACGGCTACCGGCCCGACCGCGCGCTCGACTGGCTGCGGCCCGCGATGAAGAAGTGCGCCGAGCTCGGCGTCGTCGTGCTGATCCACACGGGTGACGGCCCGTACACGATCCCGACCATGTTCTATCCGGTGATCCGCGAGTTCCCGATGGTGAACTTCATCATCGGTCACTTCGGCATCCAGACCGGCGGCAACTACTCGTTCGAGGCGTTCTGGATGGCGATGGACACGCCGAACGTCGTCTGCGAGTCGGGCTGGTGCTTCCAGTCGCGCATCGTCGAGTTCGCCCGCGAGCTGCCGCGCCACAAGATCGTGTTCGGCACCGACTCGCCGCCCAACGAGCCCGGCATGTGGCTGCGCGAGCTCGAGGTGCTGTGCTCGCCGCCGCCCCACGGGATGAATCTCGACGAGGACGGCCTCGAGGACTACATGGGCAACAACATCGCCCGTATCTGCGGCATTCCGACGACGCTGCCGCCGCGCACCCAGGAGGAAGCGCTGGCCCGTCTGAAGGACACCTACGCCATGGTCGAGCCGCGTCCCACGGTTCCGGCCTGATCATTTCGCTCGATGCGGCGGACGAGGAGACAGCCTCGCCCGCCGCTCCTCCGTCCGGCGCGGCTTCCATGCATCCGTTTGCTTATCATCGACCGAAGAGCCTCGACGAGACGATCGCGCTGTTGTCGCGGCACGGCGGTGCCGCCGACCTGATGGCGGGCGGCACCGATCTCCTGGTCGAGATCAAGGAGAGCATCCGCCGGCCGGCCGTCGTCGTCGACATCAAGGCGCTGCCGGGCCTCGGCGATCTGGTCTGCGACGCGACGCAGGGGCTGCGCATCGGCGCGCTCGTGACGGTGCGCGCGATCGAGACCTCGCCCGCGGTGCAACGGCTCTATCCGGCGCTCGCGCAGGCGGCCCGCGAGATCGGCTCCATCCAGATCAGGAACCGGGCGACCGTCGTCGGCAATGTCTGCCGCGCCTCGCCGTCGGCCGACACGCTGCCGCCACTGATCGCTTGCGGCGCGACGATCGAGATGGTCGGGCCGGCGGGACCGCGCCGCCTGCCGCTCGACGAGTTCTTCACCGGTCCGGGCAAGACCGCGCTCGGACCGAGCGAGATCGTCACCGCTCTCGTGCTGCCGCCGCCGGCGATCGCGAGCGGCGCCGACTACATCAAGCACGGCCGGCGCCGCGCCATGGAGCTCGCGACCGTCGGGGTCGCGGTGTTGCTGCGCCGCGACGGCAGGGTCTGCCGCGACCTGCGCATCGTGCTCGGTGCCGTCGCGCCGACGCCGATCCGGGCGCGCGCCGCCGAGGCGGTGCTGGAGGGGGTGGCGCCCGACGAGGCGACGATCGCGTCGGC
This sequence comes from Rhodoplanes azumiensis, assembly GCF_042682915.1. Taxonomy (NCBI): domain Bacteria; kingdom Pseudomonadati; phylum Pseudomonadota; class Alphaproteobacteria; order Hyphomicrobiales; family Nitrobacteraceae; genus Rhodoplanes; species Rhodoplanes azumiensis. The sequence continues at coordinate 112,676 of NZ_JBHUIW010000020.1, forward strand.
CGGCCGTATGGCGCGTGACGAGTCGCGGCCGATCAGCAACGTGCGGGCGAGCGCCGACTATCGCCGTGCCATGGTCGAGGTGCTGACGCGCCGCGCCGTGGCGACGGCGTGGGCGCGGGCCTGCGAGGAGACCCGGTGATGACCATGGCGACCACGGCCGGCCCGAGCGTTCCGATCAGCGTCACGATCACCATCAACGGCGAGGCGCGCGATCTCGCGGTTTCGCCGTCCCGCACCCTGCTCGACGTGCTGCGCAACGAGGCCGGCCTCACCGGCACCAAGAAGGGCTGCGACGTCGGCGACTGCGGCGCCTGCACGGTGCTGCTCGACGACGTGCCGGTGAACTCCTGTCTGGTGCTGGCCGTCGAGGCCGACGGTCGCAGCGTCACGACCATCGAGGGGATCGCCCCGGATCCGGACCGGCTGCACCCGCTGCAGGAGAACTTCATGGCGCTCGGCGCCTCGCAATGCGGCTTCTGCACGCCCGGCATCATCGTGATGGCCAAGGCGCTGCTCGACAGGAATCCGAACCCGACCGAGGAGGAGATCCGCTTCGGCCTCGCCGGGAACATCTGCCGTTGCACCGGCTACACCAAGATCGTCGAGGCCATCCAGGTGACGGCGCGGCAGATGGCCGCGGGCGGTCCGGCCGGCGCCTGAATAACATGCAAGCCGGCGCCGGCGTTGCCGCGGAGCGCGGCACGCCGCGGCGCCGAAGCGCGAACGACACGGCGGGCCGCGGCCCGTGCCATGGCATGTGGTTTGCCTGCAAAGGCGGCAGTGGATCCCCGTCGGGATCCCCGGGAGCGTCAAACATGATCAGATCAGTTCTTGCCGGAACCCTCGCCTCGCTGGTCGCCGCCGTCGCGGCGGTGCCGGCGCTCGCCGACACCGACATCAAGTTCGCCCTCGACTGGAAGTTCGAGGGCCCGACGGCGCCGTATTTCGTCGCCATCGACAAGGGATATTACAAGGCGGAGGGCCTCAACGTGTCGATCGACACCGGCGCCGGCTCGGTGTCGGGCATTCCGCGCGTCGCGGTCGGCACCCACCAGCTCGGCTTCTTCGACCTCAACTCCGTCGTCCGTTTCCGCGACCAGAATCCCGACAAGGACGTCAAGGTCGTGATGATGCTTTACGACCGTCCGCCCTTCGCGATCGGCACGCTGAAGAAGACCGGCATCGCCAAGCCGAAAGACCTCGAGGGCCGTGTGCTCGGCGCGCCGGCCGCCGACGGCGCCTTCGCGCAGTGGAAGGCCTTCGTCCAGGCCAACGGCATCGACGAGTCGAAGGTGAAGATCGAGAACGTCGGCTTCCCGGTGCGCGAGCCGATGCTCGCCGACGGCAAGGTCGACGCCATCACGGGCTTCACCTTCTCGATGCACTTCAACCTGCTGCAGAAGGGCATCCCGGCCGACCAGATCCAGATGCTGGTGATGTCGGACCACGGCCTGTCGCTCTACGGCAACGGCATCATCGTCAATCCGGACTTCCTCAAGAACAATCCGGAGGCCGTGAAGGGCTTCCTGCGCGCCACCATCAAGGGCCTTCAGGACACCGTCAAGGATCCGGCGACCGCCGTGAAGTCGGTGATGAAGCGTTACGAGACCGGCGACGAGAAGACCGAGCGCGAGCGGCTCGAGCTGGTGCTGCGCGAGCACGTCGTCACCCCGTGGGTGAAGCAGAACGGCGTCGGCGACGTCGATCCGGCCCGTCTCGCCAAGTCGGTCGAGCAGATCGGCGTCACCTACGAGTACAAGAACAAGCCCTTCGCGATCGACGTGTTCACCAACAAGTACCTGCCGCCGGCGGCGGACCGCAAGCTGTGAACAACGGCGGCCGCATCCTCTGACGCGTCATGCCCGGGCTCGTCCCGGGCATCCACGTGTTCGAGGCTCGGCGAGACGTGGATGGCCGGGACGAGCCCGGCCATGACACGCGGGAGATCGAGGCGACGATGACTTCAGTGATCGGCAAGAGCGTCAAGCGCACCGACACGCTCGGCAAGGTGACGGGCGGCGCCGTCTATGCGGGCGACGTGGTGCTGCCCGGCCTGCTGCACGGCAAGACGAAGCGCGCCACCGTCGCCCATGCCCGCATCGTGTCGATCGACACCAGCAAGGCGCTGGCGCTGCCCGGCGTCAAGGCGATCCTCACCCACGCCGACGTGCCGCGCGTGCTGCACTACGGCTCGCCGCATCCGCGCTCCGCCTCGGTGACGCAGGACCAGTACATCCTCGACACCAAGGTCCGCTATTACGGCGAGGGCGTCGCCGCCGTCGCCGCCACGTCCGAGGAGATCGCCGAGCTCGCCTGTGAGCTGATCGAGGTCGAGTACGAGCCGTTGCCCGCGGTCTTCACCGTGGAGGACGCGCTGAAGCCCGACGCGCCGACGATCCACGACGTCGGACCCGGTGGAAACCTCGTCCTGCCGCCCTTCGTCGTCACCCGCGGCGACGTGGAGAAGGGCTTCGCCGAGGCCGACGTGGTCGTCGAGGGCGAGTACGGCATGGGCCGTCCGACGCCGGCCTACATGGAGCCGAACGTCTGCGTCTGCCAGTGGGATCCGCTCGGCAAGCTCACCGTCTGGACCTCGACCCAGAGCCCCTTCATGGTGCGCGGCACGCTGGCCGAGGTTCTGGGCCTGCCGCTCAACAAGGTGCGGGTGCTGGTCGATCACATGGGCGGCGGCTTCGGCGCCAAGCAGGATCTGTTCCAGCACGAGTTTCTGTGCGCGCTCCTGGCGCAGCGGACGCGCCGTCCCGTGCGCATGGAGTTTTCCAGGAAGGAGACGTTCCTGGGCGGCCGCACGCGGCATCCCGGAACGGTGTGGATCAGGCAGGGCTTCAAGCGCGACGGCACCATCACGGCGCGCGAAGCCAAGGTGGTGTTCAACAGCGGCGCTTACGGCTCGCACGGGCCGGGCGTCACGGCGGTCGGCACCGCGGCGCTCACCTCGCTCTATCGCTGCGAGAACGTGCGGCTGGAAGGCCGCTGCGTCTACACCAACACGCCGATCGCCGGCGCCTTCCGGGGCTACGGCGTCGTGCAGACCTATTACGCCCTCGACATCCTGATGGACGAGGCGGCGGAGATGCTCGGCCTGGATCCGGCGGAGCTGAAGCTGAAGAACGCGGTGCGCGAGGGCGACATCGCGCCGTCCAACCATCCGCTCACCGGCCACGGCCTGGAAGACTGCATCCGCCGCGGCATGGAGGAGACCGGCTGGGCCTCCCGGTCCACCAAGCGGCGCGCGGCGCCGGCAGGGCGGCTGCGGCGCGGTTGGGGCATGGGCTGCGAGATGCACGGCTCATCCGCCTATCCGGGCATCAAGGAGCAGGGCAACGCCGTCGTCCGCATGAACGAGGACGGCTCGGTGACGCTGATGACCGGCACCACCGGGCTCGGCACCGGCGCCCACACGGCGCTCGCCCAGATCACGGCCGAGGAGCTCGGCGTCAAGTTCGAGGACGTCGCCGTGGTGCACGGCGACACCGACGTGGTGCCGTGGGACATCGGTGCCTTCGCCAGCCACACCACCTTCATGGCCGGCCGTGCCTGCCAGATCGCGGCCGCACAGGTGAAGGCCAAGGTCTTGGCGCGCGCCGCCGACAAGCTCGAGGTCGCGGCTGCGGATCTGGAGATCAAGGACAGCGTGATCAGCGTGAAGGGCGTGCCCGGCATGAGCATGACGGTGCGCGATGCGATCGCGGCCGAGAAGGGCATCCCGGCGCCGCAGTTGCTCGGCGAGGGCAGCTATCACCCGACCAAGTCGTATTCCTTCGCGGCGCATTTCGTCGAGGTCGAGGTCGACACCGAGACCGGCCAGGTTTCCGTTCTTCAGGTCGTGCCCGTGCACGAGATCGGCAAGGTCATCCATCCCATCGCTGCGGCCGGGCAGATCGAGGGCGGCATCCAGCAGGGCATCGGGCATACGCTGTCCGAGGACTTCGTCGTCGATCATCGCGACGGGCGCCCGCTCAATGCGAGCTTCGTCGACTACAAGATGCCGCTCGCCATGGACATGCCGCCGATCAGGACCATCATCCTGGAGACGGCGCCGTCCGACGGCGGGCCGTTCGGCGCCAAGGGCGTGGGCGAGGATCCGATCATCGCCATCGGCCCCGCCATCGCCAACGCCATCCACGACGCGATCGGCGTGCGCTTCCGCCACTACCCGATCACGCCGGAGCAGATACTTCAGGCGCTCGCCGCGCGCGAGGACGCACAGGCGGCGTGACCATCTCTCTCCGTCACCCTGAGGTGCCGCGCGAAGCGCGGCCTCGAAGGGCGACGGCCCGTGGATCCGGGGCCGCATCCTTCGAGGCTCGACCTGCGGTCGAGCACCTCGGGATGAGGCTCTGAATCAGAGACGACAGATTTCCAGCCCTGCCGGGTGAGACGATGACCGACACCAGTAACCAGCCCCCCGTCCCCGTCACCATCCTCACGGGCTTCCTCGGCGCCGGGAAGACGACGCTCCTGAACTACATCCTCACCGAGCGGCACGGACACCGCATCGCCGTGATCGAGAACGAGTTCGGCGAGGTGAACATCGACTCGGGTCTCGTCCTCACCTCGGAGGAGGAGATCTACGAGATGACCAACGGCTGCATCTGCTGCACGGCGAGCGTCCGCCAGGATCTCATCGAGGTCTTGCAGAAGCTGATGGCGCGGCGCGAGAAGTTCGACCACATCCTGGTCGAGACGACCGGCATCGCCGACCCGACCCCGGTCGCGGCGGCGTTCTTCGTCGACGCCGAGGTGGCGAAGCAGGTGAGCCTCGACGGCATCGTCACGCTGGTCGACGCCAAGCACATCGGCCGGCATCTCGACGACCCGGATCTGCACGGCGTCGACAACCAGGCGGTCGATCAGATCGTCGCGGCCGACCGGCTGATCGTCAACAAGGTCGATCTCGTCGACGAGGCCGAGATCGCCACCGTCGAGAGCCGCATGCGCGGCCTCAACGCGACGGCCGAGATCATCCGGTCGAGCTACGCCAAGGTCGAGCTGGAGAGGATCCTCGGCATCGGCGCCTTCGACCTGTCGAAGACGCTCGCCGCCGACGAGCAGTTCCTCGACGTCCATCATCACCATCACGAGCACGACCCCGGGTTGGAGACGATGTCGTTCGTCGATCCCGGCTCGTTCGATCGCGCGAAGCTCGAGGCGTGGCTGCGCGACTTTCTCGCCGCGCACGGGGACGACGTGTTCCGCCTCAAGGGCATCGTCGCGATGGCCGGCGACACGCGGCGTCACGTCATCCAGGGCGTCCATCGCCTGATGGAGATCCGCTCCGCCGACCCATGGGGCAAGCAGCCGCGCTCCTCGCGCATCGTGCTGATCGGCAAGAAGCTCGACCGCGCCGCCGTCACGGCCGGCCTGCGCGGGTGTCTGGTGGGGTAGGGCTCCCCGTCATTCCGGGGCGCACGCGTCAGCGCGCGAACCCGGAATCCAGTGACAAGCACCGAGAACCGGGCGGGATTCCGGGTTCACGGACCTGCGGTCCGCGCCCCGGAATGACCAGCATCACAGCACCGCGGCGGCCTGCTTCAGATCCGCCACCAGGTCGTCGATGTGCTCGAGGCCGACCGAGAGGCGCAGCGTGCCGTCGGCGATGCCGAGCGCGGCCCGCTCCTCCGGCTTGAAGCGCGAATGCGTCGTCGTCGCCGGGTGCGTGATCAGGCTCTTCACGTCGCCGAGATTGTTGGAGATCGAGACGAGCTTCAGGGCGTTCTGGAACCGGAACGCACCCTCCTTGCCGCCCGTCACGTCGAAGGCGATCAGGGTCGAGGCGCCGCTCATCTGCCGGGCGATCACCTCGGCCTGCGGATGATCCTTGCGGCCCGGGTAGATCACCTTGGTGATGCCCGGGATCGCCAGCATCGCGTCGGCGAGCTTGCCGGCCGTCTCGGTCTCGCGGGCGAGCCGCACCGGCATCAGCTCGAGGCTCTTCAGCAGCACCCAGGCGTTGAACGGCGAGATCGCCGGGCCGGTCATCCGCAGATAGAGCTGGATGCGCTCCTCGATCAGCGCCTTCGAGGCGAGGATCGCGCCGCCCATGCAGCGGCCCTGGCCGTCGATGTGCTTGGTCGCCGAGTAGACGACGACGTCGGCGCCGAGCGCCAGCGGGCGCTGGTAGAGCGGCGTCGCGAACACGTTGTCGACGATCAAGAGCGCGCCGACCGCGTGCGCGATCTCGGCGATCGCCGCGATGTCGAGCACGTCGAGAGTCGGATTGCACGGCGTCTCGAGGAAGAACACGGTGGTGCCCGGCGTCGCCGCAGCCTTGCGCCACTGGTCCAGATCGGTGCCGTCGACCAGCGTCGAGGTCACGCCGAAGCGCGGCAGCATCTCCTCGATGATCCAGCGGCACGAGCCGAACATGGCGCGCGGTGCCACCACGTGGTCGCCGGCCTTCACGAGCCCCATGATGGCGCCGTTGACGGCCGCCATGCCGGTCGCGACGGCGCGGCACGCCTCCGCGCCTTCCAGCGCCGCCAGCCGGTCCTCGAACATGGTCGTCGTCGGGTTGCTGTAGCGCGTGTACTGGTAGCCCGGATCTTCGTTCTTGAAGCGGGCCTCGCAGGTCTCGGCGCGGTCGTAGACGAAGCCCTGGGTCAGGAACAGCGCCTCCGACGTCTCGCCGAATTGCGAGCGCAGGGTGCCGCCGTGCACCAGACGGGTCTCGGGATGGAGGTGGGCGTCCGCCGCGGGCGGGCCGGGCGGCTGGGATTTGGTGTCGAGCATTGCGTGGATTTCGTCTGGCCGGGACCGTGGCGGGACGGTCCGGAGGGAGGAGGCCGCCCCGGCGGGGCGCGACGGCCGGTTCACGGTCATAGAGCACAAGCGGCCCGGCGCGACCAGGGGAGTGGCCGGCCGGTGGCGGCGCGGCATTCTCCCGGGGCGGGAGCGCCAGAAAGGAAATTCTTCCGATGAAGGTGAAGAAGGAACTGTCTTGCAAATGGCATTCGCCATATTGCGTTGCAGAGAAAAACATTCTTTCTCCGCCGAAACGGTCCTGTCTTTCGCGGAGTCCGCCATGCCGTCCGACCCCTTCACCGCCCAATCCGGCACCCCCTCCCGCCGCGCCGTGCTGGCCGGGCTGTCCGCCTCGGTCGCGGCGGCGAGCCTCGGCCTGCCCGGTCCGGCATTCGCCCAGGCGGCGCCGGTCAAGCTGCGCGTCGGCGTCATCCCGATCCTCGGCGCGGCACCGATCTTCGTCGCCGACAAGGAGGGCTGGCTGAAGCAGGCCGGGCTCGACGCGAGCGTCACGACCTTCGAATCGGGCCCCAACATGACCCAGGCGCTCGCCTCCGGCACCATCGACGTCTACGTCGCCGGTGTCGCGCCGCTCGCCGTGGCGCGCGCCCGCGGCGTCGACGTGAAGGTCGTCACCGCGACCGCCGTCGAGGAGATGACCTTCGTCGCCACCGGCAGGCTCGCCCGGCATTTCGCCCCCGGCGTTTCGCCGGCCGAGGCGTTCAAGCACTATCGGGCCGCCGCGGGCGCGCCGGCCCGGCTCGCCACCCAGCCGGCCGGCTCGGTGCCGAACACCACGCTGCAACATTGGCTGTGGGAGGTCGGCAAGGTCGACAAGGCCGACGTGACGGTGGTGCCGATGGGCATCGACGCGACCCAGCAGGCCGTGCTGGTCGGCGCCGTCGAGGGCGCGACGGTGCGCGAGCCGGCCGTCACCATCGTCCAGGGCCGCGACCCGAGCATCAAGCTGGTCGCGCTCGGCGGCGAGATGTTCCCGGGCCAGCCCGGCACCGTGGTCGCCGTGACGGCGGCGTTCCTGGAGAAGCATCCGACGCCGTCGCAGGGGCTGGTCGACGCGATCGTCCGGGCGACGCGGCTGATCCAGCAGGCGCCGGACCGTGTCGCCCCGCACATCGAGGCGGCGCTCGGCAAGGGCATCACCGACGTCGCGACGATCCGCAAGGCGCTCGCCTCGCCGGCCTCGAAGTTCGTCGCCGACCCGCGCAGCATCGTCGAGCCGACCGCGGCGATGCAACGTTATCAGGTGACGCTCGGCGCGCTCGACAAGGAGCTGCCGCTCGACGGCCTGTTCGAGCCGAAGTTCTTCCTGAAGGCGGCGGCGAGCCAGTAGCGGCGCGCTGCGCCGAATCTCCCGAGCCCGTCATGCCCGGCCTCGTGCCACGGCTGTCCGGCACGGATTGTGCTTGAAGAGGTGCACGGCATTGATTCTGCT